>JAFVBP010000120.1 GCA_017479925.1 Selenomonadaceae bacterium
CCGACGAGCCGTAAATTAAAATTTCACCGACTTTCACGAACGAATAATCGCAAGCAATTCGTCGCGTTTGGTCTCCATTAAAGACTTGTCGCCGCGAGCCTCGACGTTAAGGCGAATGAACGGTTCGGTTTGTGAGCCGCGAAGATTGAATCGCCAATCGTCGAAATCGACGCTCAAGCCGTCAATGTGGTTGACCGTGTCCGACGAGCCGTAAATTAAAACTTCACCGACTTTCACGAACGAATAATTGCAAGTAATTCGTCGCGTTTGGCTTCCATTAAAGACTTGTCGCCGCGAGCCTCGACGTTGAGCCGAATGAACGGTTCGGTTTGTGATCCGCGAAGATTGAAACGCCAATCGTCGAAATCGATGCTCAAGCCGTCAATATGGTTGACCGTGCCGCGTGAGCCGTAAATTTCTTCGATGCGCGACATGATGTCTTTGACTTTGCTGATGTCGTCAAGCCGCGTGTTAATTTCGCCGCTGACGGGATAACGAGCGATTCTGTCCGCCATAAGTTGCGACAAAGTTTTATCGCTGTGACACAAAAGTTCGACGACCAAAAGCCACGGAATCATACCGCTATCGCATAGGTAAAAGTCGCGGAAGTAGTGGTGAGCCGACATTTCGCCGCCGTAAACCGCATTTTCGGCGCGCATGAGTTCTTTAATGTAAACGTGCCCCGACCGACACATTAAAGGCGTGCCGCCGTGAGCTTCGACGATGTCAATAGTGTTCCAAATCGCCCGCGGGTCAAAAATAATTTTTTCTCCGCCGTGCTTTTGCAAAAACGCCTCGGCAAGAAAACCGACCATGTAGTAACCTTCGATGAAACCGCCCGTTTCGTCAAACAAAAAACAACGGTCGAAGTCCCCGTCGAAGGCAATGCCGCAAGCCGCGCCGCTTTCGACGACTGCACGGGAAGTTTCCGCACGGGCGTCCTGCAGCAACGGATTCGGCACGCCGTTGGGGAAGAAACCGTTGGCGTTGTTGTGAACTTTTATGATGTCGAACGGCAAAAATTTTTCCAGCTCGTTAATGACGGGACCCGCCGCGCCGTTGCCGGTGTTGACGACGATTTTCAGCGGACGAAGATTTTCAACGTCGACGTAACTCAAAAGACATTTGACGTAATCGGGCATGATGTCGATTCGGCGGACGGTGCCCGTCGCTTTGCGGAACGACCAATCGCGGCTTTCGTCAGAAACGGCGGCTTTAATGTCAAGCAAACCGGTTTTCGGCGAAACGGGACGTACGCCCTTGCCGACGAATTTCATGCCGTTGTACTCTTTGGGATTGTGCGACGCGGTGATCATGATGCCGCCGTCAAAATCGTTGTAGCCCGTCGCGAAGTAAATCATTTCGGTGCCGACTTGCCCAACGTCAAAAACGTCACAGCCCGCCTCGGTGAGTCCGCGAACAAGCGCGTCGCTCAACGTGGGACCCGACAAGCGAATATCGTGCCCGATGGCAACTTTATGCGCGCCGAACAGTTCGGGAAAAACTCTGCCGACGCGATATGCCAGCTCCTGATTGATGCTTTCGGGATAAATGCCGCGAATGTCGTAGGCTCCGAAGCCCGAAACGTTGACCGCCATGCCTGCACGCTCCTTTCGTGATTCAAATGCAGTTTCGGCATTAACGGGGCTTTTCCTGCCGAGTTTGCAGAAAATTTTTTCGACAACGTTTGTGACGGTTTCAGCGTATCAAAAAACGGTCGAGAGACGTTCCCGACCGTTTGAAAAATTTCGTGTGCGTCACTTGACGATTGTCTTGCCGTCGAAGTGATAAGTTTCGCCGTTGATGTTGAATGTCGACGCTGAAGTCACGCCGTCGAAAATAATCTTGCCGCCGCCTTTGACGGTAAGCGTCAAGCTGTTGTTCGCGAAAGTTGACTTCGTGAATGAGCCTTCCGAGCCGTCGACGTTAAGAATTTGCAACAAGTCGTCGTCACCGAAGCCGAAAATTTTATCGGTGCCGGTGTTCGCCGCGTAAATGAACGTGTCGGAGCCGTCGCCGCCCCAAAGTGAATCGTTGCCCTTGCCACCGTCGAGCGTCGTCGAAATGTCGCCCGCGTAAAGTTTGTTCGCCTTCGCGTTGCCGTTGATTGACGTGATTTCGGTATCCGCCGCGTCGAAATCTTTAATCGCAGAACCGAGCGTTGCCGAAGTTTTGTCCGCGTCGAAGAAAATGCCGCCGTCGAAAATTCGCGTGCCGCCGTTGTCCGTGAAGGTGACGGTCGACGAATCTTTGACGGTGATTTTATTTTTGCCGACGGTGAGCACGGAAGTTCCTTTCGATACGGTGCCGTCGATGACCGCGCCCGTCACGCTGATTAAGTCGTCCGCGCCGAAATTCGTCAAGGTGTCGTTGCCGCCCGTGATTGTGTTGTCAAGCGCGTTGCCGTTGATGAACAACGTCATCAATCGCACAAAAAAAGCCCGACCTCAGCCGAGCGGAAATTTTTTTATTCGTCGAAGGTGAGCACGCGCCCGAAAGTTTCGGCACGGCTGCGAATTAAAGTTTTTGCGTCGACGTGCACGACAACTTGATCGATAAAGTCCGTCAAATATTCGTCGAAGATGCCTTCGCGTTCGCACAAAGTCATCAGCCGCGAAAAATTTTCGTCAACGTCGATGTCGTATTCGATTCGGTGAAGCAGGCGTGACAATTCGGCGCGAATTTCGTCGGTGAAAAGTTCTTTGAGCGCGGCGACTTCGGCTGTGCATTTTCGGGCTTTGACCAACCAAAAATCACCGTCGCGCAGGAAGCGAATTTCTTTATAAATCGCGTCGTCAAGCAGTTTCACGAGCCGCGCCTTCGTCCAAGTCGATTCGGTGAACCGCGTCAACATTGCGCCCGAATCCGTCAGCAGGTGATTCAACGCCAAAAGCGTCGGATACAATGTTTCGCCCGCCGACAAAATTTCCTGCGCCAAAATCAACTCGAAGATTTTCGGCTCCGTCGGCAACTGTCCGCGCAAATAATTTGCGACGAGTAAATCTGCGCGGCTTTCGACGCAAAGTTTTTCGACAGGCGGCGTGCGTGTCGGCGACATGAAGGCGATTCTTGCGGCGGGCAACAGATTTCGCACGTCGGGCAAAAGTTCCGCCGTTTCAAGCACAAGCACCGTCACGGGCAAAAAATTCGGCGGCACGAATTTCAATAATCCGCGCCGCTCGTCGGTGTAATTCAAGTTATCAACTCCGGTTGTCGTCAACAAATTGTTCCGTCGCTTTCAAAGCGACCGCCGCTCTTGTGTGTCGGTGAACATTTCAACGATAGCCCCACTTGAAGATAAAGTTCAGCGGAATTTTCAGCCCGTCGAGAATTGTCACGGGCACCTCGTGTTTGACTTCGGCTTTTTCGGCATCGGTGAGAAAAGCCAAATCTTTTTCGTCCAACAGGGCGTAAACGTCGTTGAGAAAATATTTTCCGTCGCGCAGAAGGTAAACGTCCACGCTCTTTGACCACGGATCGACAATCCAGTATTCGCGCACGCCGTTGGACTCGTAGATGTCTTTCTTGACGGTGATGTCTTTCTTGCGCGTCGAATATGACAGCACTTCGACGACCATGTCGGGCGCACCGTAAACGTTGCCAAGCCAATCCAAAATTTGTTCGCGTTCTTTCAAGACGACGCTGAAGTCGGGTTTGAAGAGGCTGCCGTCGGGAAAATGCACGTCGACACTGTCGGTGAAGCAATAGCCCTTGTCGTTTGCGTCCAGGTAAGTTCCGATGAACATGTAAAGCCGCCCGGCAATGACGTTGTGAGTAAGGTTTGCTGCAGGTGACAAAATTTTTTCGCCTCCAATGATTTCGTACGACGGGTAAAGCAGTCGTTCGTTGATAATCTCGGTCGCCATTTAAATCACCTCCGAAAGTTTGGCGTAGAAGTCGGCAACAAAGCCGTTCGTGTCGGTCATTTTATCAACGGAAATTTTTTCAGTCAAGGCGGACAATTTCGCCCGATTGTGAGCCAAGTCTATCGCCGCCGCAATGAACGCGTCAACGTCCGCAACAATCAATTCGTCGACGTTTGCAATGCGTAAAATGTCCGCGCCCGTGCGTGAACTTGCAAGCTCGCCGCGCAGATTGAGCACGGGAACTTTCATGTACAACGCCAACGCCGTCATCAAGCCGCCGGGGTACGGGAACGCGTCCAAAATCAAGTCAATTTCGCTGTAGTCGGTGAAAAAATTATCCGCTCCGCGACGAACTTGCGCCCGTTCGATGCCGAAAGTTTTCAGCCGCTCGACAAGCGCACGTTGACGGCTTGCAAGCGGCGTTGTGTCACGGAAAATAATCTGCGCGTCAGGCACGGCGTCCAAAATTTTTGCGACGGCGGTCAAGTAATCGTCGCTGAGTTTCATGAAATTGTTCAGACAGCCGAAAGTCAGCGCGTGCGGAAACGGTCGCCGTTGACTGCGTGCTTGAATCATCTGCTCGTTCGGTCGGAAAGCGAAGGCGTTTTCCAGCGACAAAATTTTTTCGGTGAAGTGCGCGCCCGCCGTCAAAAATTCGTCGCCGACGAAATAATCAATCGCGTCAAGACCCGTCGAATCGAAGTAGCCGACGGCAGTCACCTGCACGCGACACGGCTTGTAAGCGGCAACCTGCAACGTCGCGCCGCCTTCGGTGTGCCCGCCCAAGTCAACCAGAACGTCACAGCCCGCGTCACGGATTTTAATCGCGGACTCCTCGAAGCTCGTTTCGGAAATGTCGGTGTAAGCGTCGACGTTGCGGCGAATTTTGCGCGTGAAGGCGTCTTCTTCGGCGGACAAACTCCACGCGGTGACGGTGAAGTTGTCACGGTCGAAGTCGGTCAACAGCGGTTCGTAAAATCTCGCGGCGGACGAATCGCAAAAATTCGGCGCGATAAAGGCAACGGAAATTTTTTCACCGCGACGGGCGACGGTGTCAAGCGGCTCCACGTCACGGAACAGCGAATTGTAAATCGCAAGCTCGTTGTCCAAAGTTTCGGCGTCGACGTGCGGCAGGTAGTGCAACGCGAAAATCCAATTCGAGAAATGCGCCCGTTGACTGCGTAAAAATTTGTCCGTACGCGCCGCGTTGAAGTAAGCTTGAGCGGCACCCGCGGGATTCGCCAAGTCGTGAAACGCCGCGCCAATCAGTTCGTGAATTCGCCACTCGTCCGAAGCGTCCACCGTCGACAAAAGTTTTTTCAAGCGGTCAAGTGCCTCAAGCGGTCGCTGAGCGTCCAAAAGTTGCTTAGCCGTGTCCATAAATCACACCTCGAAAATATTCACGTTCGGCACGCGGCGACAACATCGATTAATCGCAACTTAGCGTTCGTCACCGACAAGCTGCCGTTATCCGGCCGTCATGGATGACGGCCTCCGCCTGCGTTGAAACCCGGAAGGTTTCACCGCAGGCGCGGTTTTCTTTGGTTACTTTCTTTGTCCGCACAAAGAAAGTAACATTCAACAAACGCCCGTCGTGCGCACGACAAAATTCAATGCGTAATGACAACGAGTCACCGACAAACCTCCGCAATCAAGTCGTAGTCGACAAGCTCGAACGTCAACTGCCGAAGTTTGGTATTCGCCGAAATCAACTTGACGCGCACGCCGTCGCCGACATGAAAACTTCTGCCCGTCGCCTGACCGATAAGCGCGAATTCACGTTCGACGAAGGCATAATAATCGTCATTAATCGACGCGGCACGGACAAGCCCGTCGACACCGTTGGCAAGTTCGACGAAAAAGCCGAAATTCGTCACGCTTTCGATCACACCGTCGAAAGTTTTGCCGACGTAGCGCGACATGAATTCGACGGCTTTCAAGTCCAAAGTTTCGCGTTCAATGTCAATCGCCCGACGTTCGCGCTCGGAACTGTGCTTAGCCGCCTCGTCAAGTCGTTTGGCAAGCGCGGGAATTTTTTCGGGCGACTCGAAACTTGCGCGTAACATTCGGTGAACAATCAAGTCGGGGTAACGGCGAATCGGCGACGTGAAATGCGTGTAAAATTTCGCCGCAATGCCGAAATGCCCAAGATTTTCCGCCGCGTAACGTGCCTGTTGCATCGTGCGAAGCGTGTAGCCCGTAATGACTTTTTCGGCGGGACGACCTTTGACCTGCGCCAAAATTTTTTGGAAGTCACGCGGCTCCGAAGCTTTCGACACGTGCAAACTGAAATGCGCCAACAGTTGATTGAGCGTCTGAACTTTGTCGGGTGACGGCAATTCGTGCACGCGGTACAGGCTCGGAATTTTTTTCGTGACGGTGTGACGTGCGACGGTCTCATTCGCAAGCAACATGCATTCCTCGATAATCGATTCGGCGACGGTCTGCACGCGTTTGGTAATTTCAATCGGGCGACCCTGCGCGTCAAGCAGAATTTTCATTTCGGGCAAGTCGAAATCGATTGAGCCGCGTCCGTCGCGAATTTTTTTTCGGAGCGCGTGAATCTGCTTGAGCGCGTTGAGATTGTCGGCACAGTCTGCAAGTTCACCGTCACCGTCCAAAAATTTGTTGACTTGCGTGTAACTCAGCCGCTTAAAGACGCGAATCACCGTCGGAAAAATTTCGTAAGTCGTGACGTTGCCCGAAGCGTCCAAAATCATTTCGCACGCCATAGCCAAACGGTTGACGCCCGCATTCAAACTGCAAACGCCGTTCGACAGCTCGACGGGCAACATCGGTACAACGCGGTCGACGGGGTAAATGCTCGTGCCGCGCTCGAAAGCCTCACCGTCCAGAAAAGTTTTCGGGCGCACGTAAAAACTCACGTCGGCAATGTACACGCCCAAAAAAAATCCGCCGTCGCGAACTTCGGCGAAAACACCGTCGTCAAGATCTTTGGCGTCTTCGCCGTCAATCGTCACGACGGGCAAATTTCGACGGTCGACGCGGCGATTCATTTCGGCAACGGTCGGTTCAGTTTCAATGCGCGACGCCTCGGCTTGAACTTCGGGCGGGAAATTTTCTTCGACGCCGTGACTGCGCAAAATCCCGCGAACTTCGACGCCGACACCGTCCGTCTTGCCGATAATTTCGGTGACTTTGCCGCGCAACGGTTCCCAACTCGTGACCTTGACGACAACTTTCGTGTTCGGCAGAAATTTTTGATTCGGCAGGACAATCATGCGGTTGATTCGCTTGTCATCAGGTTCAACGGCGACTTTCCTGCCCAAATGCGTCAACGTGCCGACAATAATTCGGTTGGCGTGCTCGACGATTTCGGTAACGTGACCTTCGCGCCGCCCACGAAAGTTGTCGGTGATTCGGACTTTGACGGTGTCGCCGTTGAACGCGCCGCCCAAATTTTCCGCCGCGACGAAAATGTCGGTGCCGCCGTCGTCGACGGTGACGAAGCCGAAGCCGCGCAGGTTGACGCTGAGCGTGCCGACAAGCGTTTTCGACCTCACGACAGTGCAACGACCGCGAATTTTGCCGTCGCCTCCGCAGTGACCGTGCCGTCCGCCGTTTCGACGCTCGCACGCATGGTGATGATGTTTCGCCGCTGACTTTCTTGCCACGCGGAAATTTTCAGCTCTTGCTCGACGGGCGTCGGGAACTTGTAACGGACTTCAAGTCGCCCCGTAACCGCACGTTCGTTGAATTTCGCGCTGATGAATTTGCACATCGTCTCGTCAAGCATCGTCGACAAAATTCCGCCGTGCGCGGTGCCTTCGTAACCTTGAAATTCTTTCGGCAAAGTTTTGCGCGTCACAATCGTTTCGCCGTCGAAATCAAACGTCAAATGCAAACCGATCGGATTTTTCGCTCCGCAAGCGAAGCAGTAATCGTCCGTCATTAAATCAACTCCTCAAAACAACAACGATAATCGTAAATTCGGTCGTCATGGATGACGACCGCGCCCGACGTACGACGCGTGACGCGGAGTCCGTCGGGCTGTTTTCTTTTGCTACTTTTCTTTTGCGCCAAAAGAAAAGTAGATCAACGTCGTTCAATCACCTTTTGAAACAATTCGTCAACCTGCGCGAAGGCATTATCGGCACGTTCTTTTTCGGCGGCGGGACTGCCCGCAACGTAGCCGTCCAACGAAATTTTCTCGGTCGGCATAATCGGCAAAAGTTTTCGTTCGTCTGTCATTAAATCAATCTCCTGTAGGCAATAGTTTATTGGTGCCGTCACACGACGAAAATCCGGCCGTCATGGATGACGACCGCCCGCAGTTGAAACAGGATGTTTCACCGGCGGGTGTTTTATTTTGGCAACGGGGACGTTGCATCCAATTGGTTTGGCGTTGTCACTTCGATTGGCGAGGCGGTCAAACAAATTGTTCCCCCGCTTTCAAAGCGGGTCTTTTGCGCCAAAAGAAAAGTAACGTTCAGCCGCAACGTCAACGCAAGCGCACACACCGCTGAACTGCAATGCGTAATGCGCAATTCCGGCCGTCAATCAACGCGACAACACGGTCGCACAGGACGTGCGACCGCCCGGAGTTTTTCGCGTGATGCGAAAATTCCGGGTCAAAGCGCCTTTCTTTTTGTTACTTTTCTTTGGCGCTGTCAAAGAAAAGTAACAAAGACCGCCCGCGCCAACACGAAGCACAACGTCAACGCAAGCGCACACACCGCAAAATACTTCAGCCAGACGCACACCGTCACAAACGTGAACGCCCATGCCACGAAGAACAAAATCGGCATGTGCAACCAATAGACCGCGTACGAAGTCGCCGACAAATTTTCAAGCAGCGGCGACGTGAAGTTCAGCTTGCGACGGAAAAATCCCGTCATGAAGAACACCGACGCCACCGTAAACGCCGCTTGACAAATCGCGTTGAGCCAAACTTTTTCCACGTCGCCGAATTGCGCGAAGACGAAGCCGAATCGTTGCAAAATGTACAATCCGCCGCTCAGCACGAAGGCAATTCCCCAGTTCCACAGTTTCGGGACGTAGCCGCCTTCGACGAACCAGCCTTGTCGCCAAGCCTTCGCGCCCGCGAAAAATATCGCAATGTAAGTCGGAATTCGCACGGGTTGCAAAACCAGCACGTAACCGAAAAATTTCCACGTGTCGGGCGGCATGTGTGCGCTGATTAACGCCACCGTCACCGCGCTCACGACGAATATCACCGCGAAAAATTTCACCGTCGGCGAACTTTGCACCCGCGTCAAAAATTTCGGGAACAGGTCGCACACCCACATCAACAACGCGTAAAGTGCCGTCAACGCGCCGAGGTACCAGTACTGCGCCTGCTGATAGAACACGCCCCAAAACAGCGTCGTGTAGAATTCCCAAAACGGAATCTGCGCGTGTCGACTTGCCAAAATCATGTACGTTACCGGCGGCGCGACGAAAATTGACCCGATTAGCCACGGCAAAATTATTCGTACGAACTTGCCGCGCCAAAAATTTTTCACGCCGTGCTTTGACAGCGACATCAGTCCGAAGTAGCCCGACACGAAGAACATCACCGGCATGATGAAAATGTCCGCCCAACACACGAACACCGTCGCCGAAAACTGCGGATCCGCGTCGTCGACAACGTACCACCACTCGGGCGCGAACGCCATGTAACACATTGCCGCGTGAAAGACGACCATCAGCCAAATGACGAACCACTTGAGGTTGTCCAGCGCGTAAAGTCGCGTCGATTTAACGTGCATGACCGTCACTCGAATCAGTTTCGCCGAAACGCGAATCAATCAACGCCGTCAACTCGTCGACGGTTTTGCCTTTCGCCTTGAAACGAATCGTCGCGTCGAATTCGCACGCCTTTTGCACAAGCAGTGACGCCGTTCGGTCGTAAATGCCTGTACGATTTTTAATCACAGTCGTCGCCGCCGCGTCGAAAAGTTTGCCGTCAGCCGCTCTGTCGACAAGTTTGGTCGTCGGGTTGAAAAAATTTTTCGGCATGTCAATTCTCCAAAAAGTCCGCAACCAAATCGAAGACCAAGTCGCGCTCTTCGGCAAGCGGCAACAGGTGACCGCTTTTCGGGACGGTGACGACGCGCTTGTCCTTCGAGCCGACATTGTCCGTAATGTAACGTGCACTGCGCGGCTGAGCGGTGTGGTCGTCTTCGCCGTGCATTATCAAAATCGGCGCGGTGACGGTCGGCAAAATTTTCTTCGCGTCGGCAATCACGTCAAGCAATTCGTGCACGCTGATTAGCGGCGTTTTCTTTTCGGGATTGTTGACGCCCGCGGGCACGTCGTCCAAAATCCTGCGCGGCTGAACAATGCATGCGTCCGAACAGAATTCACGCGGCGGCAGGTTGCGAAGTCCAAGCCCGTCGTCAATGAAAATCGGTGCCGCCAAAGTCGCGAGCTTTGAAACTTCGCAGACGGTCGCCAACTTGAGCGCAAGCAGACCGCCCATCGAGTGCCCGACGACGGAAATTTTGTCGCACACGCCGCGCAGGACAGCCGCTCCGTCGACAACCGAATTAAACCAATCGTCTTTTGTCGTGCGCATCAATGCCCGTTCGTCGACGCCGTGACCCGCCAGTCGCGGACAGTGCACCGTGAAACCTTTGCGATTCAAAAACTGTCCGAGCAACAACAATTCTGCGGGCAGACCCGTGAAGCCGTGAATCAACAGTACGCCGTCACGGTTGCCGCCCAAAAAAAAAGATTCTGCGCCTTCAATCAACTGAAATCACCTCACCGTAGCCGAAAATCCGGCCGTCATGGATGACGGCCGCCCGGGGTTTTTCGCGTGATGCGAAAATCCCGGGCTGTTTTCTTTTGGCAACGTGAACGTTGCATCCAATTTGTTTGGCGTTGTCGCTTCGATTGACGAGACGGCAACAAATTGTTCTCCCGCTTTCAAAGCGGGGCTTTTGCGTCAAAAGAAAAGTAGATCAAACCTCACATCGACAGCTTTGCAATGACGAGCGTTATCACCGCGAACAAAATTCCCAGCACGACGGTAAAGCGCGCAAGCAAGGCGTCCATGCCGCGAACCTTGCCCGAAAACGTCGTGTCGGAACCGCCGTCCATGCCGCCCATGCCGCCCGATTTCGGCTCCTGACCGAGCACGACCAAAATCAGCGCGATTGAAATTATCGCGTCCAAAACCATCAAAACCGTAAGCATCCGCAGACCTCCGTTATTCTTGCGTCATGTAGTAACTGAGTGCACTCAAGCCGATTGACAAATCTTCGTTGATAAGCGGAATTATCAGCGGCACGTTGAGTTTCGTCGGCGCGAAATTCCAAATGCCTTTGACGCCCGCATCAACGAGTAAATCCGCCACGGCTTGCGCTTCACTCGCCGGCACGGTGATAACGCCGATGTCAACTTCCTTCGACGCGAAAATCCGTTTCATTTGCGACGCGGCGTTGATTTTTATGCCGTTGACTTGCGTGCCGATAATTTTCGGGTTGTTGTCAAAAAGCGCGACGACCGAAAAGCCCAGTGACGCGAAGTTGACGTAATTGGCAAGAGCGCCGCCGAGATGTCCCACGCCGACAATGGCAAGTCGCCAACGGTTGTGCAAGCCCAAAATGTTGGCGAGCTTTTCTTTGAGGTCGTGTACGTCGTAACCGATGCCCTTGCGTCCGAATTGCCCGAAAGTCGCCAAGTCTTTGCGAATTTGTTCGGGCGTGATGTCGAGTCGTCGACCCAATTCTTCGGAAGAAACAATCGAGATTTTTTCGTCTTCGAGCAACCGCAACGTCCTGAAGTACAGCGGCAGTCGGTCAATCGTTGCCTGGGAAATCATTTTTTTCAAAGTGTACGCCACCTCCGTAAAAGCAATGTGGAATTTGGAATTAGGAATGTGGAATTGTTACGCGTCGCCAATTCCCAATTCCAAATTCCTAATTCCTAATTGAATTTATCGCTGCGCCCAACGCGCCGAGTTGCCACATGAGAATCGCGCTTGGAATGTTGAACAGCAAATCGTCGGTCAAACCGTTGAGCGCCATTGACAGAAACGCAAGCCCGATACCGAGCTTGAAGCCGTCGAGAAATTTTTCGTCGTCGAGTTTGGTCACGCCGTTCCAATCGATGAACGGCTTTTTGTCGGTGTCAACGTCGCTGTCGGTCGCGGAAGATTTTCTGAACCGCACGCGCTTGACGGAAATTTTTTCGCCGCCGACAGAAATTTTTTCGATGGCGGAAACTTTCTCGTCACCGTCAACGAAAGCCGAATCGTCGCCACCGTCACCGTCAGCCGAAGTTTTGTCACCGTCGGCGAACTTTTTGCGCGTGTGTTCGCTGAAGTTCAAATCTTCGTGATGAACGACTTCGCGATAACTTTTGCGCGGCTTTTTGACCTTGAGCGTCGGCAACGGCTTCTTCCCGAACGGCAACAGCTTCGTCACCGCGTCGGCGAAGGCTGAAAGTCTTGCGTTGAGCGCGTCTTTAATCTCCGTCACGGCACGCAGGAAACCGCTTGAGTCCAAAACGTTTTGCGCACGTTGTGAAAAATTCGACGCTTGACGGTCGGCAAGATTTTCGACACCGTCGCGAATTTTGGCATAACGTTCGTTCGCGCCCAAAGCGAGCGACATAAACATTGTCCCGAAAAAGTACCAGAAAAACGCCAGCGCACCGACAATGCCGACTTCCGCCGCGAAATTCAGATAAATGTTGTGCGCGTGATAAATCGTGATGTCGTTGTCGGCAATGTAGTAATTATATTGCGGGTAGACGTATTGATACGCGCCCCAACCGATGCCGGCGAACGGGTGATCGCTAATCATTGCGGTCGTCGAAACCCAAATGCCGAGCCGCACGCCTTCGGAAGAATCGCCCATGTTGAACGCGGAAAAAATTCTGTCGGTGAAGGTCGTATCGGTGAACGAAATTATTCCCGTCACCGCCGCAAAAACAATCAGCACGCGCCAATCCTGCAGGAAGGCGTACACCGCGAAGACCACGGCAATCGTCAAAAACGCGCCCCGCGAATACGTCATTGTCAAACAGCAGGCAAGCGTAATTATCGCGACGATTAAAATCAACTTTTGCGAACGTTGCTCGACTTTGGCAAGCAGTCCCAACGCCAAACAGATAAACACGTCCAGATAGCCCGCAAGCACGTTGGGATTTTCCAGCGTCGAAAAAATTCGTTTCTTGAGCTGCGGGAAAGCTTCCGGGTCTGTCCACTTCACGTCCGCCGCGTCCACGCCGAACAAAATTTGGAACAGCGCGTAAAGCACGACAATCACCGCGCCTGCCGCAAGTGCCTGAGCCATTTGTTTGACTTGTTCGGGCGTGCGAATTGTTTGCCCGACGACGAAATACGTCAACGCGTAAATGCCGACCAACATGCAGTAGTTGTAAATCAGCGCGAACGAACGCACCGACGACATGAGCACGCTTGCCGCGCCGATTAGCAGAAATATCGTGACGGGCACGTCGAACGGCAGGCTTCGGATTTTGTATTTGGAATCGATTTGGTTGCGCAGGAACCACGTCACCACGCCGATCATTATTGCCGCGGCCGCAAACGTCGGGCTCAGCGCAAGGAAAAACGACTCCGCCAAAATCGCGTACATCGTCCACTGCTCAAGGTTTTTGATTCTGCGGCGTCTGGCAAGAACGCTGATTCTGTCCACTGCACCACCTCCGGAAAAGCAATGTGGAATTTGAAATTAGGAATGTGGAATTGTTACGCGGCGTCGACTTCGATTCGTTATCGTTGACGGCGCGTCGATTTCAATTCGGTTGTCGGTGACGGCGCGTCGATTTCAATTCGGTTGTCGTTGACGGCGCGTCGATTTAAAATTCCCAATTCCGAATTGCGGTTTTGCGCACGGCTCCGATAAGGTACAGCGAACCCGCGATTATCTTGACGTCGGCGGCTGTCGACAAAAGTTTTTCGACGGCGGCTAAGTTGTCCGCTTCGGCGACGCAAGCAATTCCGTGTTCGCGCAGGACGGTGCAAATTTCGTCGGTTGACGCGGCACGTTCCGAAGGCGGCTCCGTCACGATAACGAAATCGTCACCGCGGAACAGAATTTTCGCCATGTCGGAAAAATTTTTGTCGCGCAGGACGCCGAACAGCCACGCCCGTCGCCCGTCGGGAAAAGTTTCGTCCAGTGCCGTGCGAAGTGCCGTCGCGCCGTCGGGATTGTGTGCACCGTCAATAACGAGCGAACCGAAAACTTCAAAGCGTCCCGGCCACGTCACACGTCGCAAGCCCGCGAAAATCGCTTCGTCACCGACACCGAGCAACCGCGCAGTTTCGACGGCAACGGCAGCGTTTAATTTTTGGTGACCGCCGCGCAGATTGACTTCACCGTCAAAAGGAGCCGTCACCTCAACGAGCGGCGAATTCATTTCGGCGGCAACGGAGCGGATAATTTCCAACGGTCTGCCCGTCGCGCCCGTCACGCAAGGCACGTTCGGCTTGATGATACCCGCCTTGTTTCGCGCAATGTTGTCAAGGTCGCCCAAAATGTTTTCATGGTCGCGGGCAACGTTGGTGATAACGGCAACTTCAGGCGTGATGACGTTGGTCGAATCGAGCGTGCCGCCCAAGCCGACTTCGACGACGGCAATGTCGACGCCGCGACGTTTGAAGTAGTCAAATGCCGCGCCCGTCAAAGCCTCAAAATGCGAACAATCAACGCCCGTCGCTTTGACGCGAAAAATTTCTTCGGCGAATTCGGCTTCGGAAATGTCGACACCGTCAACTTTGATTCGTTCGCAGTAACTTTCCAAATGCGGTGACGTGAACAAGCCGACTTTCAAGCCCGTTGCGTGAAGAATTTCAGCCAA
>JAFVBP010000121.1 GCA_017479925.1 Selenomonadaceae bacterium
AAATCTTCGGGCGGTTCGCGATTGAACTTCGCACGGAAAAAATCTTTGACGGTCTCGAAAACGTTTCGTCGCGCCAGAAACAAATTGTCGCCCTGAAGTTCGTAGCCGTAGACGCTTTGCACGGCGCGGGTTGCAAGTTCAAGCCAATGCCCGATTGTCGTCGCGTATTCGCCGATGACGCGGAGTTTTCGGTCAAGCAAGCCGACGCGTTCGTCAAGCGGAATTGTTTCGCCCGTGACGGCATTGTAACGGCTGACAAGATACGGAGCCTCGCCGCAGGTGATTTCCAAAAATTTCGCGTCAACAAATTTCTGCCAGTCGCGCTCGTCGGCAACCAGATCGTTTTGAAGTTTGCAGACTTCGGGCGGCGTGAAAATTTCGGCGCGTTCACGTGTGCGACGTTTCTGTTGCTGACGGTCTTTTTTGCAGCGCGGCTGAATCTTGTCGATGTCGGCAAGTTGAATTTCCGTCGCGCCGAATTCCGCGTTCGCCCAAATGATGTGATTGCCCGTCGTGCGGTCGGTCAAAAGAATTTCGATTAACTCGTTCATGCCGCAAAACTCTTGAGAATCGCGCAGATTTTACGGATGTCGTCAACGGTCAAGTCGCCGTACATTGGCAACGACAAAACTTGCTTGCCGATTTCGTTGGCGACGGGCAAATTTTCGACACGCGCCGAATTCAGTTGACGGTAGCAGGTGAATTCACTGCACAGCGGGTGAAAATACTTCCGCGAATAGACGTTGTACTTTTTGAACTCGTCGTAAACGAAGTCCCGCGAACGCCCGAAAAGTTTTTCGTCGATGCGCACAACGTAATACTGATAATTCAACTTCACGTCGTCGCCGCATTTGGGCATAAGCGTCACGCCCGCAACGTCGGCAAGTTCCTCGTCGTAAACTTCATGCAGACGAATTCGTTTTTGCCGTTCGGTCTCGACGTAGCCCAACATGATTCGCCCGACAGCCGCGCTGATTTCGTTGAGCTTGCCGTTGATTCCGGGCATAACGACTTCTTCCTCGTTTTTGATGCCGAAATTTTTCAGCAGGTCAATTCGCGGCTTAAGGTGCGTGTCGTTGTGCGTGAGCGCGCCGCCTTCGACGGTGTGATAAAGTTTCGTCGCGTGAAAGCTGAACATTGAGATGTCGCCGAACGTGCCGATACCGCGCCCGCCGATTTCGACGCCGAAAGCGTGAGCCGCGTCGTAAACGACTTTCAAGCCGTAGCGGTCGGCAATTTCCTGAATTTTGTCGACGTTGCAGGGCGTGCCGAAAACGTGTACCGCCAAAATCGCGGTAGTCTGCGGCGTGATCATTGACTCGATTTTGTCGGCGTCGATGTTCATTGTGTCGCGGTCGATGTCACAGAAAATCGGTCGAATGTTGTTCCAGCTCAAAACGTGCGGCGTCGCGGCGAAAGTGAACGGCGTCGTTATGACTTCACCGCTGAGGCGCAAACTTTGACAGGCGACAATCAGCGCGATTGTCCCGTTGTTGAACAGCGACAGATACGGCACTTTGAGCGCATCGGTCAATTCCTGCTCAAGCATGGAGTGTTGCGGACCGTTGTTGGTGAGCCACTTCGCCGCCCAAATGTCGCGAAGTTTTTCGGTCACTTCGTCGATTGTCGGGAAGACGGGTCGCGTCACGTAAATTCTTTCGGGGAACGGTTCAAGATTCGTCATGAGATTTAGCCTCCTTGTCGGTCTTGCGAATTTTTTCGGCAGCCTTCGGGTCAATTTTGTCGAGATATTCAAGCGGAATTGAGCGCGGATTTTTCTTCGTCAACGTGTAAACTTTGCCGTAACTTTCCAACGCTTCGTCGGCGCGTCCGAGTTCGTCGAACAAGTCAGCTTGCAACTTGTACGGCACGGGATCTTTTTCGTCGACGGCAATGGCGCGGCTGATGTCTTCGAGCGCAAGGTCAATTTCGCCGCGCATGTGTCGCACGTCGGCACGGTTCAAAAAGTTGTACAGATTCGACGGATCCTGTTGACAGGCAGCGTCAACGTCGGCAAGTGCCCCGTCGTAGTCGCCGCAAATCGCCTTCGCCCGTCCGCGAATTGCAAGACATTCGGCAAGGTTGTCCTGATTGGTCGCACGAATTGCGCGTTCGATTTCTTTAAGCGCAAGTTCGCCTTGCCCGTGGTCGTTGTAAGCGTCGGCGTTGACGCGCAGAGCGGTCGCGGCTTTGACTTTGGCGTTGTCGGCCTCAAAGCGAATTTTGTCCCAAACGGCTTTACGTGCGGCGTCGGCTTCGCGAATTCGTTGACGCGTGTGAGGTCGTTCGTATTTGTAAGCGTCGGTCACCAGCGTTTGAATTTTTTCGCCGAGATTGTACATTGCCGAAAGTTCGCGCAGTTCCTTGTACGCGGGTTCGTCGTTGAGCAGGTCGGTTTGATTGTTGACGCGCCGAAAATTCCACTGTTCGACGCTGTCGTAATCGTGAAACGCCTTGACAAGTCCGCCCGCGAAGTAATACGCCTTGACTGCCGCGCTGTTTGTGTCGTCGGCGGTGTTGAGCGCGTAAAAAATTTCGCGCCCGTCGATTCGCACACGGTAAGCGCGTTCGTGTTTGGAAACGGTGACATGTCCGCCGCCGTAATCGGTCATGAGCTTGAGCAATTTTTCTTCGCGACGGTCAGTTTCGGGGTGGTCGCTGAAAGTCTGTTCGGCGGGTTTGTCCTGTGCGTCGAATTCCCAAAAATCCTGCGTTTCGTAGCGCAAATAGTAGCCGAGCCGATTCATAGCCGCCGCGCCGCCGCCGGGATTGAAACCTGCGCTTGCCATAAGGTAAAAACCGCCTTCGTCGGCTTCGTATTCGACGGGCACGCTGATATTTTTCGCAATCGAGTAGTCAACCATTGCGGAAAATTTGCTCCAGTCGATGTGCGAACTGCGGCTGTTCATGTCGATGTTCATGCCGACCATCATTGCGCCGAGTTGTTGAGCGACGGCTTGCGCATAACTTTTCGCCGAATGCTGTTCAAGCCCGTGAATCATTTCGTGAGCGAGAACGGCGGCAAGTTGATGTTCGTCGAGGTTCAAGCCGCGCACAAGCCCGCGATTGATGCTGATGTAATTCATCGGGTAACAGGCGGCGTTGAACTTTTCGCTGTCGTTGAGGCTCCACACGAACGGCAGGGAATTTACGCGCAGTTCATATTGCCCGTTGTTGACGAGCCGCGTCATGACGGAATTGACGACTTCAACGTCGCGATTGTTCGGGTCGACGCCGTTTTTTTCGATGTCCTGTCGACGAACTTCCATTTGCGCATGAACGTTGTTGCCGAGCGCGAGCATTTGACTGAGCGTTGACTTGTACGCCGCCAAAACGCCGAGAGCTTCTGCCGCGATAGCCCAAGCGTCCGCCGCGAAAACTTTTGCGGGCGTCAAAATTGCCGCGACGGTCAACAGCACGGTCAACGCGTTAAAAATTTTCTTCATGTCAATCACCGCGCGAATTATAACACACAAAAAAAAATCCCGTCGATTGTGACGGGAAAATTTTTGTCGTTGCGCACGACGGGCGTTGTTGAACGTTACTTTTCTTTTGGCGCAAAAGAAAAGTAATCAAAAGAAAACATTCCGCGGGTGAAACATCCTGTTTCAACCGCGGGCGCGGCCGTCATCCGTGACGGCCGGATTTTCAACGCGTTGGCTCAATAAAGCTTGTGCGGATCAGTTTCGGTCAGCTGCCGATAAATGAAGTCCGCAAGTCCGATGCCGCCGCCTTCAGCCGCCCGTTTGGTGAGTTCCTCGTTGTACATGTCGCGGTAGATTTCCATGGCGTTATCGTTGCCGTCGCTGAAGAGCGTGTTCTTCGGAATGGTCTTCCACATTTCGTTGTACATGAGCTTG
>JAFVBP010000122.1 GCA_017479925.1 Selenomonadaceae bacterium
ATCGTTAAGGAAGTCGGACATTTCTTCGGTTTCAAATTTGCGCCGTGGGGTGCCGTCAACATCGTCAAATATCTCGGCTGGATAGGCGCGGCAATTGCGATTTTCGGAGTTCTTGACGACTTGCTCAACGGCGGCAAAAAACGCGAAGAGATGGAAGCTGAACTTCGTAAGGCACGCGAACACATCCAAAGCGGTTTCAACACAGCGGCGGAGACCGTTTACACTCAACTGATCGAACGTTCGGAAGAAAAAATCGACGAATTGACCGCTCCCGTGTTCAAAGACGCCGAAAACAAACTTGCCGACTTCCAAAACAAAAAAAGCCGTCTGCATTCCTTGGGCAGTTCGTTGCAAAAAATTCTCGGCGAAGTCAACGCGCTCATGAACGAAGTCCAAAAAACTGCGCGGGCGTAAATATTTTGTGTGACGAACACTGACAAAGCAAACTTCTTCGGCGAAATGTCGGAGAAGTTTTTTATTCAAAGTTCAAAGCTTGCAATATTTTTTCACGTGTGTTAAAAACATACGGCGTTCATAAAATTTTTATGACAGGAGGCATTTAATTGGAACAACAAATAAAAGACCTGCGCGAGCGGGCGAGTAGCGAAATTCAATCGTCGGCGAACTTGAAAGAACTTGACGACGTGCGTGTTAAGTTTCTCGGCAAGAAAGGCGAACTGACAACTTTATTGCGCGGCATGAGTCAACTTTCGGCGGAAGAACGACCCGTTGTCGGTCAAATGGTCAACAATGCGCGACGTGAGATTGAAACTTTAATCGCAACGAAAAATTCCGAGCTGAAGTCTGCGGAACTTCAAAACAAATTGGCGTCCGAAAAAATCGACGTGACTTTACCCGGTCGCCGCGTGCATGACGGGCATTTACACCCGCTGACGTTGACGCTTAACCGCGTGAAAGAAATTTTCGTGAGCATGGGTTACACCGTCGAAGAAGGTCCCGAAGTCGAAACGGATTATTACAACTTCGAGGCGTTGAATTTGCCGAAAGATCATCCCGCACGCGATATGCAGGATTCGTTTTACATTACCGAAGAAATTTTGATGCGGACACAAACGTCGCCCGTGCAGGCGCGCACAATGGAGCGTCACAAAGACAACGAGCCTATTCGCATGATTGCGCCGGGTCGCGTTTATCGCCGTGACGATTACGACGCGTCGCATTCGCCGATGTTCACGCAGGTCGAGGGACTTGTTATCGACAAGGGCATTTCGTTCGCGGACTTGAAAGGCACGCTTGAAGATTTCAGCAAGAAAATTTTCGGCGAGAAAACTCAAATTCGTTTGCGTCCGAGTTTCTTCCCGTTCACGGAGCCGAGCGCGGAAGTCGACGTGTCCTGCGTCATGTGTCACGGCGACGGTTGCAAAGTCTGTCAAGGTACCGGCTGGCTTGAAATTCTTGGCGCGGGCATGGTTCACCCCGACGTTTTGAAAATGAGCGGCTATGATCCGTCGAAAGTCAGCGGTTTCGCATTCGGCATGGGCATTGAACGAATTGCAATGTTGACTTACGGGCTTGACGATATGCGTTTGCTTTACGACAACGACGTTCGGTTCTTGAAACAGTTCTAGATGAATAGATCGATAGATGAATAGATCGATAGATGGATAGTGAAGTTGGTTAGTTCAAACTATCGATCTAGCAATCTAACAAACTATCGATCTAGCAATCTAACAATCTATCGATCTAACAATCGGAGGTTTTTACATGCAGGTTTCTACCAAATGGCTGAAAGATTACATTGACATAGACTTGACGGCGGACGAACTGGCGGAAAAATTCACGCTGGCGGGTATCCCCGTCGAAAACGTGATTCACGCGGGCGAAGGTCTCGAAAAAGTCATCACGGGACGAATTGAACAGTTGACCGCTCATCCCGACAGTGACCACTTGCAGATTTGTCAAATGGACATCGGTGCGGAAAATCTTTTGCAAATCGTCACGGGTGCTCAAAACGTCGCCGAAGGGCAAATTGTTCCCGTCGCGCAGGTTGGTGCGAATTTACCTTGCGGCAAAAAAATTTCCAAAGGCAAAATGCGCGGCGTCGCGTCAAACGGCATGTTGTGTTCGGCGGACGAATTGAAAATCGAAGGCGATTCAAGCGGCATTTACATTTTGCCGGAAGATACGAAAGTTGGAATTCCCGTCGCTGAAGTTCTCGGACTTGACGACGACATTTTGGAATTTGAGTTGACGGCTAATCGCGGCGATTGTTTCAGCGTTATCGGTCTCGTTCGCGAACTTTCCGTGCTGACGAAAAAATCTGCGCGGTTGCCCGAAATTAAAGTTGACGAAAACGACGCAAGCGAATCCGCTGCTTTGGTCAAAATCGGTATCGACGCGCCCGAATTGTGCTCAAGATTTTCTGCGCGGGTGTTGACGAACGTTAAACTTGCTCCGTCGCCCGATTGGATGGTCAAACGTCTTGAAGGTGCCGGAATGCGTGCGATTAACAACGTCGTCGACGTGACGAATTTTGTCATGCTGGAACTTGGGCAACCGCTTCACGCTTACGACTTCGATAAAGTTGTCGGACACGAATTGACTGCGCGTCAAGCTGTTGCGGGCGAACAACTTCACACGCTCGACGACACGAACCGACTTGCCAAAGGCGGCGAACTCGTCATTGCGGACGCGGAAAAAGCTGCCGGACTTGCGGGCATCATGGGCGGCTTTGAAACCGAAATTACCGAAGACACGAAAACCGTTATCCTTGAGGCGGCGTGTTTCAATTCGGCGTCAATCCGTCGCACAAGTCGCGCTGTCGGTATCCATTCGGAGGCAAGCGGACGTTTTGAACGCGGCACCAACGTCAACGGCACGATTAACGCTCTCGACCGTGTCGCTCAACTTTTGCAAGAAATGAACGCCTGCAAAGTCTGCAAAGGCGTCGTCGACGTTTATTCGAATCCGAAAGCTGAAGTCAAAATCAAATTCACGCCCGCGCAGATTAATCAACGTTTGGGCACGAATTACAGCGACGAAGAAATTATCAGTGTGCTTGAGGCTTTGGGCTTCGGCATTGAAACCACAGGCAAAGTTGACGAATTTACCGATGATGTTGCCGACAGAATTTCTAACGTTGCGAAAAATCTCGGTAAGACGGCTCGCGAAATCGGCAAAAATCCCGGCGTTGAAAGTTTCGTAAGCAATATCGGCGCAACTTTCGGCAACCTGTTCAAACGGGCGGAAGTAAAAGGCAGCACGCTCGGCGACAAAAATTCCGACAAGACGAAAGACACGAAAGACAGCGTTGACGATTTTGTCAGCAATATCAGTTCGGCGGTCGGCGAAATGGTTAAAACCGTCGACATGAAAATTTCTTCCGCGTATAAAGTCACCGTGCCCGATTGGCGCAACGACGTTACAATTCCCGAAGATTTGTCGGAAGAAGTTGCGCGGATTTACGGTTTCGATAAAATTCCGTCGACGCTCCCGAAAGGCAACCAGCAAGGTCGTCAATCCGACACGCAAAATTTCATCGACAAAATCAAAACAATTCTTGTCGGGCTCGGCATGTGCGAAGAACTTTCCTTTGCGTTCACCAGTTCGGCAATGTTCGACAAAATGCAAATGCCTGCCGATTCGGAATTGCGTCAAGCCGTGCCGATTATGAATCCGTTGACGGACGAAGCACCGCTTTTGCGCACGACATTGCTTGCGTCAATCTTCGAGAACGCCGCACGAAATTACAGCCGCAAAAACGAAGACTTGAAACTTTTCGACATTGCGCCCGTGTTCCTGCCGAAAAGTTTACCTGTGACCGAATTGCCGCAGGAACGTCAACAGCTTGTCGGTTTGCTCATGGGTCGCCGTGAGCCTAAAGGTTGGTCGCAAAATCCCGCGCAGGTTGACTTCTACGACGCGAAAGGCATTGTCGAAGAACTTTTGTCGGGGCTGTCGATTAACAATTACTTCGTCGAGGCGGGCGAACATTACGCGTTGCACCCCGGTAAAACTGCCGTCTTCAAAAAAGGTCGCGACATTTTGGTTACGGTCGGCGAAGTTCATCCCGCAGTTGCCGAAGCGTTGGGCATCAAGAAAAAAATTTACGTCTTCGAGGCGGAAGTTGCCACGTTGCAAAGATTTGCCGCGAAGAAGTTTACGCTCAATCCTCTGCCGAAATATCCTTCAATCAGTCGCGATTTGGCGATTTTGGTTGACTGCGACACGGCGGCGGGCGACGTTGAAAAAGTTATCGCGAAGAACGGCGGCGAATTCTTCAAGGGCGTGACGTTATTCGACGTTTACACGGGCGACAGAATTCCTGCCGACAAAAAATCTTTGGCCTTCGCACTTGATTTCCGTTCCGTCGAACGCACACTTAAAGACGAAGAGGCGGACGCGGCGTTCAATAAAATTTTGTCTGCCGTCGAAAAAGAATTCGGAGCGACGTTGAGAAGTTGAGGTGATTGAGTTGAGTGACCCGAAACCTGCGGGCGAAATGAAGCGCGTCGAGGTTGAAATTTTCGGCGAAGTCTACCGCCTGCGCACAGAAGACCCCGACGGGCTCGCAAAACTTGTGCGCATGGTTGATTCGACGATGAAGACAATCGCGCAGAACACGCGTTCTTTTGCGGGCAGCCGAATTGCCGTACTTGCCGCATTAAAAATCGCCGAGGATTACCAACAACTCAAACGTGACTACGACGAACTTTTACAACTCCTCGACGAAAACAAATAAGTTAAATCAAATCCCGTGACCGAAAACGGCGCGGGATTTTTTGTTGCAGAAAAGTTCACGTGCCTTGCAAAAAAATTTTTAAAAAGTCTTGCTAACCTATCCACGTGCGTGCTTTAATACGTAAAAAGTTTTTCTCTGCATTTTGAAAGGATGTGGTTCTATGTCTACGCAAGTCGGCATTATCAAAAAATTTGTCGAAGCCTTGACGAAGACGAAAAAAACCGGCACCGAAGCCGTCGACGAAGCCTTGAGAGTTTTCGGTATCAACGGCGGCTACTCGGTATTCAAACAAAAATTCCAATCGGATCGCAGCGGCAAAAGCGACCAAGATTTTCTTGAGCAAGTTTGCGGCGTTCGTCTCAACAACAAAGACACGGGCGCAATCACCGGCTCCGACGCGGGCGGCTCGACGACCAAGACCAACGAATCAATCGTGCCCGAAACTGCCGCCGCCAAAGAACTCACCGACGCGCAGTACAATTCCTTCACGAAAAACGGACTTACCGTCAACGTCACTTACGACACGTCAACTGCTCCGGGCGCGAAATTTAATTACGACAGCGAAACTTATCTGGCGAAACAAAAACTCGTCACTCGTGCGCTGTACAACTGGTGGATACCCGAATCGCTCGACCTCATCAATCAATCGCTCGGAATTAATTTCACCGACGGACGCGCCAACATCAACGAAATCAACATAGAGTTTTCAAGCTTCGGCAATGACAATACGGCGACGTTCACCAATTTTTCTTACGACATGGGGCGCGCTTCGGAAGTCACTTTGAAAATCAACGCCAACCTGCTTTACAACATGACAGCGAACGACAAAAACGGGACGCTCGACGGGCAGAAACTGAACGGCTCCGACCTTTATAATTACTCAACCGCATTCACGAATTATTTGGACAGATTGATTCTGATTTCGTTGACGGAGATAGCTTTAAAAGCAAACGTTCCTTACGTCGACAAACTGCCGTGGTACATCGCTTACGGATTGTGCGAAATTGTCGGCGGCTATGACAGTGCTTCGACAAATTACAGCGACTTCACCAATTTGAATTACGACTACGACGCAACAAATTCTTATTACTCGTATTACAAGAGTTACGATTACATAAGAACCAGCGGCTATGCGCTCATGCGTTACCTCGCGAAAAATTATTCGGACGGCACGCCCGACGAAACTTTACCTGCGGGGCTGAGCTACAACGACGCGAAAACCGTTCTGACGGCGTCAACCGCGTTCACGGGCAGTAAAATCGACCTCGCCGATTACGTGACGACCGTCAAGACCGTCGACGCCAACGCGCTTACGAAAGCCGTTTATATTGTCGGCAACGACCTTGCCAATTCGCTCAAAGGCGGCAGCGGTGCGGACACCCTCGACGGCGGCAAAGGCAACGACACACTCACCGGCGGCAAGGGAAATGACGTTTTCATTGTCGGCGCGGGCAAAGATGTCATCACCGACTACGCGACGGGCGACAAAATTTCTCTCGGCGCGGCGATTACAAATGCTTCGGTCAAAGGCTCGGACGTTGTGTTGACCATGGGCGGCAATTCGCTGACCGTCAAAAACGGCGCGGGAAAATCTTTGAGCTTGATTGATTCGGCGGGCAAAAGTTCCACGACGATTTTCGGCGGCGCAGGCGGTGACACGTTGCTGACCGTCACTGACTCGACGAAATCGCCCGTTACAATCGGTTCAGCGATTAAAAATGTCGACGCGTCGAAACGCACGAAGGCAGTCAAAATTACGGGCAATTCGGCGGCGAATTCAATCGTCGGCGGCACGGGCAACGATTCACTCTACGGCGGCGCGGGCAACGATAAATTGTTGGGCGGCACGGGCAACGATAAACTGTACGGCGACGCGGGCAATGACACACTTTGGGGCGGTGCAGGCAATGACACGCTCACCGGCGGCAAAGGCGATGACGTTTTCATCTACGAATCCGGCAACGACGTTATCGCTGATTTCGCGTCGGGCGACAAAATTTCTCTCGGTGCGGCGATTTCCAAATCATCCGTCAAAGGTTCGGACGTTGTCTTCACTGTCGGGAAAAATACTTTGACCGTCAAAAACGGCGCGGGAAAATCTTTGAGCCTGATTGATTCCAAAGGCAAAAGTTCCACGACAATTCTCGGCGGCTCGGCGGACGAGTTGACGCTCGACAATTCAAGCAAGTCGCCCGTAACGTTGGGTTCCGGCGTTAAAACTGCGGACGCTTCAACGCGCACGAAAGCGATTAAAATTACCGGCAACGCGTTGGATAACTCAATCGTCGGCGGCTCCGGCAACGATACACTTTACGGCGGCGCGGGCAACGATTCGTTGTGGGGCAACAAAGGCGCGGACACGTTCCTTTATTTTGGCGGCGAAGGCAAAGACGTTATTTCCGGCTTTGAAAACTCCGACATGCTTTTGATAACGGGCGCGTTTTCGGCGAGCTACGACAAGTCGAAGAAAGAAATTTCGTTCAAGGTCGGTTCAACTGCCAACGCCTTGACGCTGAAAGATTTCACGGCGACAACTTTCAATATCAACGGATTCGATTACAAAATCAGCGGCTCCACTTTAAAGCGAGCGTAAAAATCGGCACGCATAAAAATTTTCGGTAACAAAAAATCCCCCGACGGTCTTCGTGACTGCCGAGGATTTTTTTTGCGCAAGTTCAATCGAATGAAAATTTCAAATCAAAAACGCCCTCCGAAAATCGAAGAGCGTTCTTTTTTCAGCCGAGAAATTTTTTAAACCAGTTCAATCAAAACCATGGGCGCGGCGTCTCCGCGACGGGGCGCAAGTTTCAAAATTCTGGTGTAACCGCCTGAACGTTCGCTGTATTTGGCGGGAATTTCTTCAAAAACTTTATGAACAACTTCAACGTCCGCGACGAGATTAATCGCTTGACGGCGTGCGCTCAAGTCACCGCGTTTGGCAAGCGTGATAACTTTGTCGGCGAACTTGCGCAGTTCTTTGGCGCGAGTTTCGGTCGTTTCGATACGCTCATACTTGAAGAACGCGGACAGCAGACTTCTGAACATCGCCCGACGTGCGCCGGAATTTCTGCCGAGTTTTCTGTAGCTCATAGAGTTTCCTCCTTCCTGCAAAAATTATTCTTCGATCGGAGTGCTGCCCGGTTTGAAGGACACGCCGAAATCTTCCATTTTCTTCTTGACTTCTTCAAGCGACTTGCGACCGAGGTTGCGAACTTTCATCATTTCATCTTCGGTCTTGTCGACAAGGTCAGCCATTGTGTTTATGCCTGCGCGTTTGAGACAGTTGAACGAGCGCACGGACAAATCCAAGTCTTCAATCGTCGTCTTGTCAAGCGTGAAGTTTGCTTCGTCGACGGGCTCAATTTCAACTTTTTCCTTTTCGGGTTCGGGCGCAGGTTCGGGCCCCACGCCGTCCATGTTCAGGAAAAGTTTCATGTGCGCAATCATAATCGCCGCAGCTTTTGCAACGGCTTCTTCGGGGCGCAAAGTACCGTTCGTCCAAACTTCCAGCGTCAACTTGTCGAAGTCCATTTCGTTGCCGACGCGGGTATCTTCAACGTTGAAATTGACGCGCACGACGGGCGAAAAGATTGAATCGATCGGAATTGTCCCGATAATGTCGTCGGGATTTTTATTTTTTTCCGCTTGATCGTAGCCGCGTCCCGTGCGAGCCGTCATTTCCATTCTCAGCTTGCCGGTTTCGTTGAGCCACGCGATATGCAAATCGGGATTCATAACCTCGATAATCGGATCGCATTCGATATCGTCGGCGGTGACTTCGCGTCTGCCGTCTTTGAATTTGCCGTATTTGTTGCCGTCTTTGATTTCCTGCTCAACATCAACGTCAATTCTGAGCGTGTACGTTGTTGGCGGAAGTGACGAGACCTGCGCGAAAGGTTGTTGCTGTTGATTCTGGTCGTCCTCAATCCTCAGGCAAAGTTGCTTGATGTTCAGGACGATGTTGGTAATATCTTCGCGCACGCCGGGAAGCGTTGAAAATTCGTGAAGTACACCGTCAATGCGGATTGAGGTGACTGCCGCGCCTTCCAACGAACTCAAGAGCATACGGCGCAGGCTGTTGCCGATTGTGATGCCGTAGCCGCGACCGAGCGGTTCGCAAATAAATTTCCCGTAACAACCGTCGTCGCCGATTTCGACCATTTCAATTCTCGGCGGCTTTTGATTTTCGTTTTTTTCAATGTCTGACATTCAAGAAACCCGCTCCTTTCAACGGCAATGCGTAATGCGCAATGCGTAATGAATTCGGATATGGCATGTTATCTTGAATACAATTCGATGATGGACTGTTCGTTGACGGGGATGTCGGTGATGTCTTCGCGAGTCGGGAAACGCGTAACGGAGCCTTTCAAATTCGCTTGATTGCTGTCAAGCCACGCCGGTGCGCTCAAGGCGTTGTTGACTTCCTTAATCGCTTTGAAAAGTTCCTTCGACTGACTTTTTTCGCAGACTTCGACAACGTCACCGACGCTGACGAGCGCGGACGGAATATCGACGCGTTTGCCATTAACGGTGATGTGACCGTGACGAACAATCTGACGAGCTTGACGGCGGGTATTCGCAAAACCCATGCGGAAGACGACATTGTCAAGGCGGCGTTCAAGCAGAATCAAAAGATTTTCGCCCGTGACGCCCTGCATCTTTTTCGCCTTTTCGTAGTAGTTGCGGAACTGACGTTCAAGTACGCCGTAAATGAATTTTGCTTTCTGTTTTTCTTTGAGCTGTAAGCCGTACTCACTGACTTTGCGGTTCATGCGCTGTTGGCCTTGATGTTTCTTTTCGCCGACTTTGCGCGAACGACCGATAACCGCCTGTTCAAGTCCGAGTGCACGGCAACGCTTCAATGCGGGTGTTCTGTCGATTGCCATATATTTGCCTCCTTAGGGAATAGGCAATTAGGTTTTCAATTCCTAATTCCTAACTCCTAATTCCTAATTGCTTTTTAAACTCTGCGACGTTTGGGCGGACGGCAACCGTTGTGCGGAATGGGCGTCACGTCTTTAATCATGTTGACTTC
>JAFVBP010000123.1 GCA_017479925.1 Selenomonadaceae bacterium
TCTTTGGCGCCGACAAAGAAAAGTAACGTAACGCATTCACGTCTCGATTATGTACGACTTGAGAATTTCGCCGTAATACGCGACATGCGGGTCAGGTGCGCCGTCAACTTCGGGATAAAACTTCTTGAAGCGCGACGAAATTTGTTTCACGGGCTGAACTTGCTCAAACATAACGCGACATTCCAACGTCAACGGAAATTCGCGAATCGCGGGCGGGCGAATCATGTCCGCGTCGACGATGTGCAAGCCGGCTTTGATGAACTTGTCGAGGTCGCGCCCCGACATTGAACCGCAAATGCCAATCGCCTTGCTGACAATCTGCGCGGAAAAATTTTCGCCGTACGGCACGCAAACGGTGAATTCGCCCGTGCGCTCAATCAATTCATAGGTGAAACGGCTTTCGCGCACGTACGCGGCAAAAATCGGGACGCCCCACTCAATGCCGAGCGTGCCCCAACCGATAGTCATTGCGTTGACGCAGTCTTCGGCCTCGCTTGTCAAAATAATTCCGCGCGGCATGGCTTTGAAAATGTCGGCGGCGTAATCGAACGGATTAATCTCGCGTTTGGTCACAAAAATTCCTCCAGAAAAATTTTCGCCAATGATACAAAAATTTCCGTCGCGTGTCCAGTGTGCTATAATGTCGAAAATTTTTTTGGGAGCTGACATGATGAAACGACTTTTGACGGCGATAATTTTCGCGTTGACGTTGACAACTTCGCTTGCACAAGCGGCGTCGAGTGAACCGCACATTACCGCAACGTCGGCGATTTTGGTCGAGGCGTCGACGGGACGAATTCTTTACGAAAAAAACGCGAACGAACAACTTCCGCCCGCGTCCATGACGAAAATGTTGACGTGTGTACTCGCGCTTGAAAAACTCAATCCGAACGAAGAAGTTTTCGTGACGCCCGAAGCAATGTCCGCCGAAGACAACACTTTACGTTGGGAACCGCTTGATTCGGTCGCCGCAAAAGACATGGTCACCGCCGTCATGCTCGTTTCCGAAAACGGCGGCGCAATCGCGCTTGCGCAAACGACGGCGGGCAGCGTCGCACAATTCGCCGACATGATGAACGACAAAGCGCGCGAACTCGGTTGCAAGAATTCAAATTTCGTCAACCCGAACGGCTTGCCCGACACGCGACATTACTCGACGGCGACGGACATGGCGCGAATTGCCGTCTACTGCATGAAAAATCCCGACTTCCGCAAGATTGTCGAAACGCGCCGCACGTCAATTCATTGGCTGTACCCGAAAGACAAGTGGAGCGAACTCAACAACACCAACGAACTTTTGGGCAAGTTCAAAGGCGCAAACGGCATCAAAACCGGCTGGACGAGTGCGGCGGGCGGCTGCTTGACGGCAAGTGCACAGCGCGGCGAAATTGAACTTATCGCGGTTATCATGCATTCGACGGACATGGATACGCGCTTTGACGACGCGTCGAAACTTTTGACTTACGGCTTTGAACGCGTGCGCATGGTTGAGGCGGTCGACGCCGAACGTGTCGAAAAAAAAGTTTTCGTGCGCGGCGGCAAGCAGGCAACAGTTCACGTCGGCGTTGACGAAAATTTGATGTTTCCGTTGATGGCGGGCGAAGATTCCAAACTTTTGACGGTGACGTACGACTTGCCCAAAATCGTCGAGGCGGGCTTTACTGCGGGGCAAGTGCTCGGCGAAGTTGTCTTGCGCTACGACGGCAAACCCGTTGCACGCGTGCCGCTCGTTGCCCGTGAGTCGGTCGCCGAAGGTTTCAGTTTCGGCTCGCTGTTCGTGACGATTTTCGGAGCGTTACTGACTTAAATCCGCGCAAAAAAAATCCGCCGTGTTTGTCGGCGGTTGCAAGTGACGATTTCGGTTTGTCGCTTCGAGTCGGTTAATTCGTGATTCTCGTGTTTAGGATCTACTTTCTTCCAGCGAAGGAAGAAAGTAGCAAAGAAGTTCGCCACTGCGCGTGGAGCGGATACTCACTCGTCGCCGAAATGTTGTCGCTACGGTCAACCGCTTGTGCCCGGGATTTTCGCATCACGCGAAAAACCCCGGGCGGCCGTCATCCATGACGGCCGGTTACCGTTGCGGTTGCGGTCGATTTAAATTGCGAAATTCATCGACGTGCGGTAAGCTGCCACGGCGTCGAGAAATTTCTTGTTCGGAGCGTCGAGGCGGCGAATTTTTTTGTTCGTGTCAAGAAACGTTTCGGGCAAGTCTTTGAAGTCGTCGGACTTGGCAAAACGTGCCCATTCGTCTTCGAGGGCGCGAATCGTCATCAAATATTTTTCCATGATATCTTCGGGCGTTTGATTGTCGGCGTCCGAAGATTTTTTGTTGCCGAATTTGTCGGCACCTTGTTCGTCGTGCGCGGCGGAAATTTCTTCGCGGGTCGTTTCGCTGACTTTGGCGGTCGCGTCTTCGCCCGTCGCACGAATCGATTGATTTGTTTCGCTGAGCGTTTGATTTTCGGCTGACGCGTCGGCTGTCGGATTGGCGTCGGTTGACGTATTAACTTCGCCCGCAACGTTCATTGCGCTTGACACGTCGCCCGAAACATTGCCCGAAATGTCCGCGCCACCTTGTGCAACAGCTGGCGAACCACCGCCCGAAACTGCACCGCCGCCGCCTGCAAGCGCAGTCAACTCCGCCATAGCTTCGGACGACGCTTTAATCATTGCGCGGGTGACGGCTTCGCGGGCTTCCTGCTTCGATTTCGCACGGCTGAGTTCGGACTTGAGTTCTTCGCGGGCTTCGTCGGCGTGTTTTGCCTTTTTGTAAGTTTTCGGGTCAGCCTCGCGCAGGAAACTCAATTCGGCTTCGGAAATTTTTTGTCCCGCCAAAAGTTTCTGTTTGATGCGGCGAATTCGCTGTTGTTTGGCGGCGTCGGAAGATTTTTTCGCCGATTCGGTCATCTGCTTGAACACGGAGGTTTGATTCATCGAGAGCAAATTTCCGTTCGCGTTGGTGAGCGTTTGACCCGTGCGGATTTTGTGTTTGGCGGCGAATTGCAAATTCTTCCGCTTGACATAGGAGCTTAACGTACCGATAACTGCAAGATCCATGTGTATCGCCTCCTTGGCAAGTTGAGTGAACATCCTGCGGACATTTTACACGTTGCGTCGGGCGTTGACAACTAAATTCGTTGACGGTCTTGCAATTTCGTCGCACGTGAAATAAAATTCAAGCCGCATTTCATTGCGCATTATGCATTCCGCGTTACGCATTGCAGTTAAGGAGTGTTAAATTTGGTACTTGAGCGACTTGAAAAATTGCCCGTCGGCTCGTTCCACTACAAACTTTTGGTTGTGACGGGTCTCGGCTGGCTGTTCGATTCAATGGACACGGGCTTGATTTCGTTCGTGTTGCCCGTTTTGGCGAAGGAGTGGGCTTTGACGCCCGAACAAGTCGGTTGGATCGGTTCAATCGGCTTAATCGGCATGGCGTTGGGCGCGGTACTTGCCGGCACCGTCGCGGACAAATTCGGTCGAAAAAACGTCTTCGCGGCGACGGTCATACTCTACAGCGTGTCGACGGGACTTTGTGCGCTGGCGTGGAGTTACGAAAGTTTGCTGACGTTCCGATTCCTGGTCGGCTTCGGTCTCGGCGGCGAATTGCCCGTTGCGGCTACGTTGATGAGCGAATACGCACCAAGTCACCTGCGCGGACGTTTTATCGTCCTGCTTGAAAGTTTTTGGGGACTCGGCTGGCTCGTCGCGGCGTTGATTTCGTACTTCGTGATACCCGCCTTCGGTTGGCACGTCGCGTTCATAATCGGCGCGTTGCCGGCTCTGTACGTGTTTTTGATTCGCCTGCACATGCCCGAATCAATTCGTTACCTGTTGTCGAAAGGTCGCGTTGACGAGGCGCGTGAAATTATTTTGTCGCTTGAAAAAAAATTAGGCGTCACGAGTGCTCCGTTCGACAAAGATTTTGTCGAGGAGTCGACGCCTATTTTCAAGCTCAACGTGTGGACGCTTTGGACGAAAACTTTCCGCGTGCGCACGCTGATGTTGTGGCTTGCGTGGTTTGGAATTGTCTTCAGCTACTACGGAATTTTCATGTGGCTGCCGTCGATTGTCTTCGCGCAGGGTTTCGAGGTCGTCAAAACTTTCGAGTACGTCTTGATTATGACGCTTGCGCAACTGCCGGGTTACTTCGCGGCGGCGTGGCTTGTCGACATAATCGGGCGACGTTACACGCTGTCGAGTTTCCTGTTGATGTCGGGCATTTGCGCATACTTTTTCGGCAACGCGCAGACTGCGGACTCAATTTTGATGTGGGGCGCGGCAATGAGTTTCTTCAACCTTGGCGCGTGGGGCGTCATTTACACTTACACGCCTGAACTGTACCCGACGGCAATTCGTGCACTCGGCAGCGGCTGGGCGGCGGGCTTCGGACGAATCGGCGGCATGTTGGCACCGATGTTGGTCGGCGTTTTGTTGACGGGCGGCGCGCACATGGACTCGATCTTTTTGATGTTCGCGTCCGTCTTCGTGATAATTTCGGGCGTCGTCTTGAGCCTCGGTATCGAAAGCAAAAAGAAATCGCTTGAAGAAATCGACGCCTCGTTCAAAGTTCGCACGTCATGAAAAATTTTTCCAAAGCCGTCACGGATAACTTGGCACTGTTCGTCGTGCTTGCGGGAATTTTGGCTGTTACATTTCCCGACGTGTTCAAGCAGCTTGCGGCTTACGTCCCGATATTGCTCGGCGTGGTGATGTTCGGCATGGGCATGACGCTGACCGTCAACGACTTCCGCGAAATTTTGCGTCGTCCCGTCGACATTTTAATCGGCGTCGTCGCGCAGTTTGCAATAATGCCGCTCGTTGCCTTCGTGCTGACGAAAATTTTCAACCTGTCGCCCGAATTGGCAATAGGCGTGATTTTGGTCGGCACATGCCCCGGCGGCACGGCATCAAATATCATGACGTATTTGGCTCGCGGCGACGTGGCATTGTCCGTTTCGATAACGATGGCAACGACCTTAATGGCTCCCGTCGTCACGCCGCTTTTGACTTTCGGGCTTGCGGGCGCACAAATTGAAGTTTCGTTGTCGGCAATGATGTTGTCAATCGCGCAAATTGTTTTGGCTCCCGTGATTTTGGGCTTGGCGATCAATCATTTCTTGTCGGCCGTCACGAAAAAAATTCAACCGATAATGCCGTCAATTTCTTCCGTCGCGGTGGTTTTGATTGCGGGTACGGTCGTTGCGCTCTCGGCGGATAAAATTTTTTCGATCGGCTTGACGGTCGCGGCGGTAGTCGTCCTGCACAACCTTTGCGGCTTGTTGCTCGGTTACTGCGCGGCGAAAATTTTCCGAATGGATTCGCGCAAGGCTCGCACGCTTTCAATCGAAGTCGGAATGCAAAATTCGGGCTTGGCGGCATCTCTTTCGCTGATGTACTTCAATCCGACAGCCGCGTTGCCCGCCGTAATGTTCAGCGTGTGGCATAATTTTTCCGGTTCGTTAATCGCGAATCATTTTGCCCGTCGCAAAGGTTGACTATCGCACGCGACGCGGTTTGTCTTTGAAAAACAGTTTGTCGAGCCAGCGATTGTAAATGAAACCGCCGATGCACCAGCCGAGAATCGTCGCGAACAAGCCTGCCCAGCCGTTGTGGTAAAAGCCCCACACTGCAAACGGAATGAAAACCAACGTAAGAAAGCCCGTCTTGCCGAGTTTGTCGAAAATCTTTTGCAAACGTTTTTTCACGCAAATCAACTCCCGTCGAAATCATCTGCTGTCGCGGTAAGTCGTCGCCAAATTGCGCAGGGCGAACGCGAAACCGACGCCGATAAACCACGAGTTCCAAACGATATTTCTGCCCGTCGCAAGGTCGTACACGAAAAACGCGATAATCAGCACGCTCAAAACGTGTTGGACAATCTTCCAACGATACGTCGAAATCCGTTGTTCGCGGCGATATTCGTCGAAGGTCGAAATTAAATCGTCAACCGACACGAAAAACGCCGCGCCGCCAATCCAGTGTCGCCAACTGTCGACGCCGTTGCCGAAAGCAATATCGCCCGCAAACGCGACGAGGAACAGCAAGCTGAACATGTTTCGCCAAAAAATCAAATTCACAGTAATCACCTCCGTTGCACAAAGTATATCACGAAAACAAATTATTGTCTGCCGAAAGGAGTTTTGCGCATGAAGAAATTTTTCGTGTTGTTTACGATTTTAATTACAACAGTTTTGACGGCTTGCGGTTCCACTCAAAGCGCGAGCAACGACGTTATCGTAATCGGGATTGACGACGAGTTCGCGCCAATGGCTTTCCGCGACGAGCAAAATAAACTTGTCGGCTTTGACATTGACCTTGCCAACGAAACCGCCAAACGCATGGGCGTCACGTTCAAATTCAAGCCGATTGATTGGCAAAACAAGCGCGAAGAAATCACCTCCGGAAGCATCGACATCATCTGGAACGGTCTGGACATAAACGACGAGCGCAGGGAGTACATGCTTTTCAGCGAACCGTACATGCTTGACAGCCAGGTTCTTTTGGTCAAAAAGGGCAACCGTCACGCGATTCGCTCCGAACAAGATTTGGCGGGCAAAATCGCGGGCGTGCAGGCAGGTGCCGCCTCCGAAACTTTCATCAACGAGGACGAAACTCTCAAACGCGAAATCAAAACTTTCAACACATACGACAAATTTTGGAAGGCTGTTGACGCGCTCAAAAGCGGCGAAATTGACGTTTTCATTTGTGACGAACTGGTTGCCCGCTACGAAATGCACAAGCAGCCCGACCAATTTGAATTAATTCCGTTGCTCAACGGCACAGTCGTCGAAATGGGAATCGGCTTCCGCAAAGACGACGTTGAACTTCGCGACCGTGTCCAAAAAGCTTTCGACGAAGTTGTCAAAGACGGTACCGCGAAAAAAATTTCCGAAAAATGGTTTCAGGCCGATTTGATTCACTTCAGACCGTGACAATTCGGCGACCGTCGCGAAAGGAGTTTTGCACATGAAAAAGCTTTTCGCAGTACTTTTGCTTGTGACGACGGCGATTTTTGCCGGTTGCGGTTCATCTCAAAACGCAAGCAGTGAAGTTTTCACAATCGGACTTGACGACGAATATGCGCCGCTCGGCTTCCGCGACGAAAACGGTCGCATCGTCGGCTTCGACGTTGACCTTGCCAAAGAAGTTGCCCGCCGAATGAGCGTCAAATTCGAGTTCAAGCCGATTGATTGGAACGACAAGGAACGCCTGCTTACTTCGGGCGAAATTGACATCATCTGGAACGGCTTCGACATTACGCCTGCCCGTGAAAATTACGCGCTGTTCAGCAAGCCCTACATGGAAAATCGCCAAATCGTTCTGGTCAAGAAAGGCAACGAACATTTGATTCGCTCCGAAGGCGACCTTGTCGGCAAGCGCGTCGGCACGCAGGCAGGTTCAACTTCCGTGTGTATCGTCGAAGGAAATCCGCGTTTGAAAGACGAGTTCGCCGAATTCAAAACTTATCCGAATTACGGCAAGGCACTGCAAGCTTTGACGGACGGCGAAGTTGACGCGCTCATTGCCGATGAACTTTTGAGTCGCTATACCGTCGCGAAAAATCCCGACAAGTTCGAGGTTGTCGAAGTCAGTATCGGTTCCGCGTGCGAAATCGGTATCGGTTTCCGCAAAGACGACGTTGAACTTCGCGACCGCGTGCAAAAAGCTTTTGACGACATGGTCAAAGACGGCACCGCCAAGCGAATTTCCGAAAAATGGTTCGGAGCCAACGTAATCAAGTTCCGCAAGTGACGCCGTTGACGATTGTATTATCGCAAACAAA
>JAFVBP010000124.1 GCA_017479925.1 Selenomonadaceae bacterium
GAATCGAACTCGCCACGCCGTCCATTATCGCATGATAAAAATCGGCGTAAAAGTACCGTGCGGTCGGCGTTTCGATAACGTACATGCGCCACAGCGGCTTGTTGATAATCCTGTACGGTTCGCGCAGTTTCGCCATGTGCGAATCAAAAGCCTCGTCGCTCATGCGGGAAATTTTGACCGGATCAATGTCGCCGTCGAAAATCTGACACAGGTCGCTTGTTTCCGGGTGGAAGACGAAGCGGCAACGGAAAATGTCGTGCGCGTTGAGCACCTCGTTGAGCGCGTCGACGAAGCGTTGAAGGTCAATCTTCACCGACAGTTTGAACAGGCCGCCGATATTCATCATCGTTGACTTTGCCTTGTTGAAGTGCGTGTCGACAAGCCAACGCTGAATCGGGCGCAGCGGGTAAAATTGTTTTGTGGTGAAACCGTCCATAATAAATCCTCCTCGAACGACGACGGGCAACGTGACATTTAGACTGTCGCGGTGTGTCGCCGTTAAAAATTCTTCGTCAAACGACAACGACAAGTTTGTTTTCGTCGCCGTCAATCATGTACTTCTTTTCGCGCACGCTGTCGAAAATCTGTCGCAGGCGCGGACTTACGTTCCCGACGAGCGGGCTTGTCGCCTTGCCGTTGTCGCGGAAAATTATCGTCATTGCGTTTTCGGTCGGGATGATCGAAATTTCCAGCTGAAACGGCTTTTCGTTGCGGAAAGCGTAGGCGTGAAACAGTTCGGCAATCGCTGCCGTCAAGAAATTTTTGCGTCCGAGCGGGAATTTCGTCCGCGAAAAATATTTCTCAAGTGCCGACATCAACGCGCCGAAATTTTCTTTGGCAGCCTCCGTGTCGAACGAAAATTGTTGCGACAACTTCCGCGGGTCAATCAACATCAAGCCGAATTTATTTCGCGTCAACAGTTTGTTCACAATCAGCGATACGACGAACGACAATCCGACGCCAAGCCACATTTGCCATTGACCGTAAACGCCCGCGAACATGCCCGCGCTCGGCAAAATCAACAGCAACAGGAATTTCAGCACCGCGCCGAAATTGAGCCGCTCAATGTAAATGTAATAATTCGCGAACATCAGCACGACGCCCAAAAACAGCGTGAACGGCAGGAAAATTCTTGCGGCAAGCACACAGTCCGCGTAAAGAACTTCTTCGCGGTTGACGCCGAACAGTCCCGGCAAAAATTCCGCGAACACGAAGCCGAAAACGATTATCGCAAGCGTCACGGCGATTGTCGACGAAATGCCGAGCCGCATCGTTTTCGTCACGGAATGAAGCGCATTTTCCGCGTGATATTGACAAATCATCGGTTGCAGGCAATCGACAATGCCCGTGTAAATCGTAATCAGCAACGTGACCAAATTGATTATGACCGTGACGACAATAAGGTTGTCTTCGCCGAAACGCCACAGAGTGAACTGCGCGAAAATCAGCGGCAACAGCGTCAAGCACAGCGTGTCCATTGAGTGATACCAGCTATAGAAAATGCCCTGCGCGAACTCGCGGTTGTTCCAGTAGCGCACGAACTTGAGCTGACATTTCTTCGAGAACAGATACGGCACGTGCCACAGGAAGCTGACCAGGTTGCCGACGGTCGTCGCGACGCCGATACCGACAACGCCGAAGTGTTGACCGAGCAAGACATCAAGCACAACGTTTACGACGAACATTGCCGCCGACGCTTGGACGCAAACATTTTCTTCGCCTTCGGCAATGTAAATCGTGTAAAAATAAATGTTGAGCATCATGGGCAACGAAAGAAACATCAGCCCGTGATAGTAGTCGAGCGCGTAAGTCATCAGTTCCGGCGAAATTTTCCACACGGACAAAATCTGCTTGTCGAAGGCGACGAACACAATCGTCAACAAGACGCCCGACGCTACCGAGCCAATCGTGCCCATGCCGAAAAGGTCGTTTGCCTTGTCGCGGTCGTTGTGACCCTTCGCGTAAGAAAACATCATCGCCAGCCCGTCGGCAACCATGTAACTCAAGAAAGACACGAGCGTCACAATCGGCGAGACGAGCGTCATTGCCGCAACCGCATCTTCGCCGACGAATTGTCCCGCGACAATGTTGTCCGTCAATATCAGGACGTAAGAAATTGACATTGACGCCAGCGACGCCACGAAGACCGACCGAAAACGTTTGCCGATAACCGTTTGAGCCACGAAACTTCCCTCCGCAAATTTTATACGTGCGCGATTATAACACGTTACACAAAAACAATCCCGCCGAGTGTCCGACGGGAAAAAATTTTTTCAGCGCAGTTTCAGTCGTTCAACTTGCACCGCGTGACGTTCGCCGTGCTGTTTTCGACGGAAGTGCCGTCGTTGAAGCCGCCGACTTAATTTTTGATGCTGACTCTGGTGTTCGACGTGCAGTTTTTAATCACGCCCAAAATTAAACCGACAATGCCGCCGACAATGTCATTTCCGCTGACCGTGGCGTTCACCGTGCAGTTTTCAATCATTTCGCAGTTGAAGCCGACAAGCCCGCCGACATCTTCGTTGCCGCTGACTGTGGCGTTTGCCGTGCTGTTTTTAATCTTGCCGCCGTTATCGCCGACGAGTCCGCCGACATCTTCGTTGCCGCTGACTGTGGTGTTTGCCGTGCTGTTTTCGACGAAACCGCAGCAGTTCCAACCGACAAGCCCGCCGACATTTTTGCTGCCGTTGACGGTACCGCTTATCGCGCAGTTTGAAACCGAACCGCTGTTGAAGCCAATGAGACCGCCGACATAATCATTGCCGCTGATGTTGACGTTCGACAAGTTGACGTTTTTAATCGTGCCGCCTTTGCTGACGTAGCCGAACAAGCCCGCGCCGTCGCCCGACGAATTGATTCGCAGATTGCTGATTGTGTGACCGTCGCCGTCGAAAGTGCCGTTGAAATTATTTTCGTCGTTGCCAATCGGCGTGAAGTCGACGCCCGTCAAGTCAATGTCGTCGACAAGTTTGAAAGTCTTGCCCGCGCAGTCGTCGCCTTTGTTCACGCAAACGGCAAGGTAACACAGATCTTTGACGGTTGCAATTAAACACGTGCCGTCCGAAGTGCAATTAATCATGGCGTACCTCAAATCGTGTGCAAGCGAATCGAACTGGTGCCGCCTTCGCCGTACTTCATGCCGGCAGTCAAAATGACCAGGTCGCCTTTTTTAACGTAATTGTGTTCGAGTGCACTTGTCGCCGAGTATTCAATCATCTGCACAATGTCGAGCCACGGCGTGCCGGAAATCGGGAAAACGCCCCAACGCAAATTCAAATGCCGCGCCACTTGATCGGTCTGCGTGAAGGCGATAATCGGCGGTTTCGGGCGATATTTCGAGACGACGCGAGTTGTGTAGCCCGAACGAGTCGGAGTGATAATCGCCGCCGCGCTGAGTTCGTAGCCGAGCTGAACCGTCGCGTGAGCAATGGCGTCCGTGTGCGAATGTTTGTGCTCCATGCCCTTGCCGAGGAAAATTTCTTTGTATTCGAGCGACTCTTCGATACGCAGGGCAATTTGATTCATCATTGCCGCCGCTTCGACGGGGTACTTGCCGCCCGCAGTTTCGCCGCTCAACATAATCGCATCCGCGCCGTCGATAATCGCGTTGCCGACGTCCGAAACTTCCGCACGAGTGGGACGCGGATTGGTCGTCATTGATTCGAGCATTTGCGTCGCGACGACAACGGGCTTGCCGACGGCGTTGCATTTCCTGATGATTTGCTTCTGGATAATCGGCACGTCTTCGGCGGGAATTTCGACGCCCAAGTCGCCGCGTGCAACCATGATACCGTCGCTTGCGGCAATAATTTCGTCGATATTTTTGACGCCTTCGAGGTTTTCGATTTTCGAGATAATTTCCATGTGACCGCCGTTGTCGACGATGAGCTTGCGAATTTCGTTGACGTCCGAGGCGCGCTGAATGAAACTTGCCGCGACGAAGTCCATGTCGTTTTCGATGCCGAAGAGAATGTCTTTTTCGTCCTGTTCGCTGACGGCGGGCAGTCCGAGCGAAACACCGGGCGCGGCGACGCGTTTGCGACTGCTCATCTTGCCCGAATTTAAAATCGTCGTGTGAATGTCCTTGCCGACAATCGCGTCGATTTTGAGTTCGACAAGCCCGTCGTTGAGCAAAAGTTTGTCGCCCGCTTTGACTTCGGTGTAAAGCAATTTGTGCGTGACGGTGGCTTGAGTTTCGTCGCCGAGAATGTCGTCGTTGACGAGCGTGAATTTTTTGCCTTCGACGAGTTGAACCGCGCCGTCTTTGAATTCACCGAGTCGCATTTCGGGACCTTTGGTGTCGAGAATCAGCGCGATAATCTTGCCGGCCTTTTGAGCGGCAGCTTTGACGGCGTCGACACGTTTCTTGTGACCCGCGTGGTCGCCGTGCGAAAAGTTGAATCGAGCCGCGTTCATGCCGTGTTCGATCAAGCCGTCGAGGACGCCCGGCGCGTCGGTTGCGGGACCTTGCGTGCAGATGATTTTGGTTTTCTTCAACATAACGTCAACCTCCGATAGAAATTTTTTTCAGTATACGTTAAGTCACCGTGAAAGTAAAGGCGCAACCGCAACCGGCACCGACAAACGCCGTGTTCTCGGCCGACATGGATGTCGGCCGCCCGCAGTTGAAACAGGATGTTTCACCTGCGGGATGTTTTCTTTTGGGCAACGTGGACGTTGCATCCAATTGGTTTAACGTTGTCGCTTCGATTGGCGAATCGGCTAACCAATTGTTCTCCCGCTTTCAAAGCGGGTCTTTTGCGCCAAAAGAAAAGTAACACAGCACTCACGCATTACGCATTAAAAAACCCCGCTGACCGAAGTCAACGGGGATTGTCTTACCGCTTGTTGTCGTCGGCGGGTCTTTTGATGTACGGGTTGCCTGCCGCCGTCACGTAGTCGAGAGCCTCAAGCGAAAGTTCGTCGTTGCGCTCTTCGAGGATTGCTTGGCGACGCAATTTCAGCCGAAGCAGGAGGCTGTCTTTCACCTTGCTGAGGTGCGAAAAATCTACGTCGCTCAATCTTTCTTCCAATGTCGTTGTCATTTTGAATCGCTCCTTTGTTGTTGTTTGTCCATTATACGCCGCAGAAACGATTTTGTTACACCTTCGACGAAAAATTTTTTTCGGGCTTGTCGAAACGGCGTAACATAATTATAATCCGTGCGTACAAACTGCAAAAGGAGGAATTCGCATGAATATTTTCAAGACGTTTGTGTTGATGGCGTTGCTGACGGGCTTAATGGTCGCTATCGGCGGCATGATCGGCAATTCGACGGGCGCAATGGTCATGCTCGTAATTTCGCTGGGCATGAATTTTGCAACTTACTGGTTCAGTGATTCGATTGTGTTGAAAAGTTACGACGCACGCGAAATTTCCCGTGAAGATTCGCCGCAACTGTACGATATTGTTGAGAAACTTGCCGCCAACGCGAACTTGCCGATGCCGCGGGTTTACGTGATTGACAGTGCCGCGCCGAATGCTTTCGCGACGGGCAGAAATCCCGACAATGCCGCAGTCGCCGTGACGACGGGCTTAATGAAAGCTCTTGACTACAACGAAATTTCGGGCGTGCTCGGTCACGAATTGGCTCACGTCAAGCACCGCGACATTTTAATCGGGACGATTGCCGCATCAATGGCAGGCGTAATTTCGTTGGTCGCCGACATTGTTCAGTGGGGTGCAATTTTCGGCACGCGCTCCGACGACGACGACGGCGGGATTGTCGGCTTTCTGTTGACGGTGATTGTCGCGCCGCTTGCCGCCATGTTGATTCAGCTTGCCGTGTCACGTTCACGCGAATACGACGCGGACAAAACCGGCGGCGAAATTTGCGGCAACCCGTTGTATCTGGCTTCCGCGCTCGAAAAGATTGAGTATTACGCCGCAAATTACGACCCGATGCCTCAGGCGGGCACGGCGACGGCTCACATGTTTATAATCAATCCGCTCGAAAACTCCAAAAAGGCGTTGAAGAATTTGTTTTCGACGCACCCCGACACCGAAGACCGAATTGCCCACCTGCGCGAACAGGCACGCGACATGCGGCTACTTGCGTGACAGTCAAAAAAAGTCCCCCGACGCGAAGTCGAGGGATTTTTTGTTTGCGAAAACATCAACGCCGTGACATCTTTAGTAGGTTCGTTTCTTGACGAAATCGTCGTAGCTCATTGAACGCGTGTGTTTGGTGTGCGCCCACTCGTGTTCGTTACGGTGCAGGAAGCCGATAAAAATTATCGGTATCCACGAGTATATAAACAGCGGGTACAGCAACAGGTAAAACCACGACTTGAGCTTTGCGCGAA
>JAFVBP010000011.1 GCA_017479925.1 Selenomonadaceae bacterium
AGATCGATAGATCGATAGATTTTACTAGCCAACTATCGATCTATTGATCTAACTCCTAATTCCTAATTGCCTTATCGACGCCAGTTTCGTCGAAAGTTTTCATCTCGTTAAGCATTGTCAACGCCGCCTCGACAATTTCGACGCCCGCGCAGGATGCTTCGCCGTCAAAACCGTTTGGCGTGCCGTCGTCGGATTCGTAAACAATCAACCTGTCGACGCGCAGAATAAACGGACGAATTTCCGGACAAATTTTTTCCATGTAACGGGCAATGATGTCCGCCGCGCCCGTGTCGACGACAATCAACGTCGAATTGTGCGCCGCCGCGACAAGAGCACCGATAATCGCGCCGGTCATTGCCTGATAATTTTTCGGGACGTGACGCAAAAATTCTTCGGGCGGAAATTTTAAATCGCCGTCGGGCGTCAACAATTCGTTAGAAAATTTTTCTGCAAGTCTGTCCTCAAGCAAATTACTTAAATCAGTCAACGCAAGAATCGGCGTATCAAAAGAAATTTCTTCGGCAAGCGTTCGCCCGAAATTGAACGCGGCATTTAAATTTTCTGCGGGATTGACGACGCCCAAAAAAATTTTCATGCCGAAAGTTCGAGTTGTCGCGCTGAAATCCATTGCCAAATCGCGGCGACCGTCTTTAGCGTTCGGATTATAATTTTCGTCGGTAAATGACGGGCAGTTTTCAAAATTCGTGAAAGCAAGCGCGGCATGACGCAATTTATTTGTCGGGCAATCTTCGTTGGCAATTCCCGCCGCTTGAACTGCAATTTCTTCGAGATAGCCCAAACTTCCACGCGGTTTTGTAAGATTGTCGACACGTTCGCGGCAATTTTTCATAGCACGATCGTTTAATCGCGGCATTGTCTGCAAATAAAAATTAAACGTCCTGTCGGTTGCAACAACAAGATCATCTTCGTCTTCGCCCATAACGCGCACCGCCATCGGATAAGCGCGGGGAATATTCATCGTGTTTGTGCTGAACGGCAATTCAACGCTGTCCATGCGGTGTTCGCTGACGTGAAAGTCCACGGGAATTTCTTCAATCTGAATTTCGTCGCCGACGAATTCGCGCACGTCCTCAATCGATTTAAGTTCGTCCATATCTTCGAGACCGAGTTGTTGCTTGAGATTTTCAAGCGCGGTATCCGTTTCGGTAAATTCGCCGTCAAAATCCGCGTCCGGTTCGCAGACGAAAATATAAACGAGATTATCAAGAATTCTTGCGGCGATTGACGAGCCGACAGCTTCACCAAGTGCCAAATCCAAATTGAACAGCGGCTTCAAGCCCAAGTGATGCAAAATCGCGGCGTGTCCGATTTCCCGTCCGACGTGTGAGGCGATTAAACATTCGGTTGAGCGCGGCAAAATTTCTTCGGCGATAAGCGCGGCGACAGATGAATTAAATCCGTCCAGAATCACAAGCGCGTTGTGGTGACACGCAGAAATTATGACGCCCGCCATTGCTCCGAATTCAAAACCGCCGACTTTCGTGAGTATGTCAAGCATGTTGTTTCGATTCGGGCGATTGACTTCCAAAGCGCGACGAACAATTTCAATCTTGTGCGCCAACTTTTTATCGTCAATGTTGGTGCCGCGTCCCGTCACGGCTTCGGGCGGCAAATTCAAATAAGCGGCAGTCATTGCGGCGGCGGCTGTCGTGTTGCCGATACCCATTTCGCCAATCAAAAAACAGTTGCAACCGGCTTCGGCAGCTTTGTCCGCCAAACGTTTGCCGATTCGCACGGATTGCATTGCGTCGTTGAAAGTCATTGCCGCACCTTTGGCGATATTTTTCGTGCCACGCGCAATTTTTCTGTCGACAAGACCGGGCAAATTTGAAATGTCCGCATCAACGCCGACATCAACGACGACCAAATCCGAATAAGCAAATTTCGCGAAAACGTTTGCGGCGGCTCCTTCGTCAATCAAATAATTTTTCACCATTGCGGCGGTTGTCGACTGCGGGTAAGCACTGACGTTTGATTTCGCGACGCCGTGATCTGCGCAAAAAATAAACGTGCACTTTTTGGATTTGCCGATACTGCGATAGAGACCGGAAACCTCGGTAAAAGTCATTCGTTGCCCCTCCGCACAAGTTTTTTGACGACTTTCGCGCCCGCATTTTTCACACGCCGAAGAGGAGCCACGCGAACTTTTATTTTCGGTTTAATCTCGCGTTCAAGCCCGAAATCGCCGCGCTTGAGGAAAGTCGATTTAATTTTGTCGGGACGGAAAAATTGCCGAATTGTTTTCGCCAACTCTTCGGGGTCGTCGCTCTCCGTGCAGGTGAAAATATCGACGGCGACATAGCGCAATTCTTTGTAGACGTGCAGGGCGATATGTCCCCCGTCGAACGCACCGACAATCGAGCAGTGACTGTCGGTCAAAAATTCGCCTTGCAGTCGCGGTTCGCTACCCACGACGCTTTTCATCATGTCTTTTATCTCGTCAACGGTGCCGGCCTGTTTCATGTCGCAGTTATATAAATCCAAAGTCAACTGTCGTGCCAAAATCTTCATTGCGTCCTCCAAAAATTTTTTATGCGGTGATCATAGCAGGTATCTTTCAAAAGCACAAAAAAATAATGCGCGGCGTTGACGAAACGGCGGCATATTGCGGCGAAATTTTTCTGTGTTATAATCGGCGGCAAACAATTTCAACCTGAGGAGAAATTTTTTTGATGAACTTGGCGAAAAAAATTCTTGCGGCGATTTTGGCGGCGGCGACATCTTTGAGCGCGTTTTTCTCTGCTGCTCATGCCGAAAATTTTCCGTCGACCGTCATGCACAAACTCGACGTTTATTCGCGTGACAGCGGCGGCACGTTGATTTTTTCCGACAGCCCCGAATACGTCAACCGCAACGGGATTTTGTACACCGACACGGTCAGCGGCGAAGCGCGGATTTTATTTTATCACCTGAACAACACGGGCGTTCGCAAACGTTTCGCGATTATCTTTGAAAACGTTTCCGATGAAAAAAATTCAATCAAAATCACTCGCGGCGGTTTGAGTGTGCCAAACAGAAATTATTTGAGCGTCGGCAAAATCACGCAGACGATGTACATGCAGGGCGAATTCCGCGACAAGATTTTTCTGGAACGTTATGAGCGAAAAGTTTACGCGCCGGACGAAAAATATTTCCACATGCAACCGGGGCAGTTGATTCACGGCATTTGCGATTTGGTTGCGGAAAAAGACGTGCGGATTTATCTGATGATGTATCCCGAAAACGCCGACCCGCTCGAATTCCTCAACCGCGCAGAAATTTTGCCGAAAGACGAATATCGCCTGCGCGGCACGTTCAAAAATATGAATCGCACTTTGACGCTCAAAAAGCCGTATGATTGGGAGCGCGACGGGCTCGGTTACATTTTGATTGGCGACAACGTCAACGACCGCTTTAAAACGGGAATCGACGCAACGGACGGCTCGGCTGTCGTCAACTACGGCAATTACGGAATAAATTACACGCTGAATTTCAGCACGCGATTTATGACGCGCTTTTGTCTGAGTCCGCTCGGCGGGCACTACGCGGGAGCTTTGCGATACAAATATCACGGACGCACGGGAGTTATTCAGACGCCCGACCAAAGATTATTTTTCGGTGACAGGACGCCGCCCGAAAGTCCGAACGTGGCACAAGCTCGCGTCGAAGGAATTTCGCTTATGACTAACACCACGGAACTTTCGGAGCTGGGCAATTATCGCGGGCAGGTCAGCTTTGAATATTCGCCGCCGGGCGCGTCGAACTTGCCGATTAACATTGTGCTCATGCCGTCACAAAAATAACGGTGTTCACTCAAAAAATTTATCGCTCGATAAAAACTTCGGGCAATTTTTTTGCGTGTGTAAGCTTTATCTGCTATCATTGAAAAAATTTTTTCAAGGAGGAATCGCTCATGAAAGTCCGTAAAGCCGTCATACCTGCGGCGGGTTTGGGCACGCGTTTTTTGCCCGCAACGAAGTCACAGCCCAAAGAAATGTTGCCGATTGTCGACAAGCCGACAATTCAATACATCATCGAAGAAGCAGCGGCTGCCGGCGTCGAAGATATAATCGTCGTCACGGGACGCAACAAACGTTCGATTGAAGATCATTTCGACCGCTCGATTGAATTGGAAATGGAACTTGAACGCACCGGCAAGGAACAACTCTTGCAGATGGTCAAAGCCATTCCCGAAATCGCGAACATACATTTCATTCGCCAAAAACAGCCGCTCGGTTTGGGGCACGCGGTCTTGACGGCAAGTCATTTCATCGGCGACGAACCTTTTGCCGTGCTTTTGGGCGACGATGTTGTTGTCTCGAAAAAGCCCGTCCTTGAGCAGATGGTTGAGATTTTTAACGAATACAAAACGTCAATTCTTGGCGTGCAGGAAGTTGCCCCCGAAGTCGTTCACAAATACGGCATTGTCGATTGCAAGCCCGTCGACGACAACATTTTCAAAGTCAAAGACTTGGTTGAAAAACCTGCGCGGGAAGCGGCACCGAGTCGAATTGCGATTTTGGGACGCTACATTTTGACGCCGTCGATTTTTTCGTATTTGGAAACGCAAACACCAGGCGCGGGCGGCGAAATTCAGTTGACGGACGGATTAAAGCGGCTCGCCAAAGATGAGGCAATGTACGCTTACATTTTCAAGGGACACCGCTACGACGTGGGCACTAAACTGGGATTTTTGCAGGCGAACATTGAATTTGCGTTGCGCAACCCCGAAATCACCGACGAACTGAAAAATTATTTGGACGCGTTGCATACGAACATGGAGACGATGCTCGATTATGATTGAAATTATTCGCAACAAAAATCGCGGCGGTAAAATCGACACGTCAAATTATTCGTTCGCGAACACGGAACAAATTCGTCGCCTGCACAAGTCGCTGAACGTTTACAACGAAACTCCGCTGATTGAGCTGAAAAATTTTGCTCGCGAAAAAAATCTTGCCGCAGTCTTCGTTAAAGATGAATCGTCGCGTTTCGGCTTGAAGGCGTTCAAAGCTCTCGGCGGCGTTTGGGCGATTTACAAAGTCATCAGCCGCGAACTCGGTTTGGAAAATCCAACGCTCGAAGAAATTTTTCAACGACGCGACGAAATTTCCGAAATGACTTTTATCACGACGACCGACGGCAATCACGGCAAGGGCGTCAGTTGGGCGGCGGGACTTTTCGGTTGCAAGTCGTTCGTTTACATGCCGAAAAACACTGTCGAAATTCGCGCTCAGGCAATTCGTGACGCGGGCTCGGCGACAGTCGAAATAACCGATATGACTTACGATGACTGCGTTAAATTCACCGCGCAACTTGCCGCGAAAAATCATTGGCATTTGATTCAAGACACGTCTTGGACGGGTTACGAAGAAATTCCCGCGCAGATTATGCTCGGTTACTCGACGTTGGCTTATGAAGTTTTGGAGCAGATGAATCACGCTTCAACGGTTGAGCAAAAAATTGGTAAACGTATGGACGCGGCGATAACGTCTGATTGTCTCGAAAGTCAATCGCGACAATTGGGTCAAGCGTCACGCTTGCCCGACGCATATTTTTTTGCAAGCAGGCGTTGGCTCAATGGCGGGCGCGATTGCCGCAGTCTTCGCAGAAAATTTTCCCGACAATCCGCCGCGTGTGACAATCGTTGAGCCTGCGGAAGTTGCGTGCTTTTACGAATCGTTCAAAATCGGCGACGGAAAAATTCACTCCGCGACGGGCAACGGTCAAACGATGATGGCGGGCTTGAACTGTGCGACGCCTTGCGAACTTGCGTGGAAAATTTTGCGGCGACATGCGACGGATGCGGCGACAATTTCCGACGACGTGGCGGCTGAAGGTATGCGCGTTTTGGCAAGTCAAAAAATTATTTCGGGCGAATCGGGTTGTGCGGGCTTCGCTCTGCTCAATGCGGCTGTCGACAATCATGAATTGCGCACGACTTTGAAACTTGACGAACGCTCAAAAATTTTAGTCATCAACACGGAAGGCGACACCGACCCCGATAACTACGAAAAAATTTTGCGTAAGGCGGTTTCATCATGAAGTTTCTAAAACTCCTGTTACTCCTGCCGATAATCGCGCTGTGTTTCGGTTGCGGCTCGACAAAACCCCCCGAAAGCGACGTGTTGCGTTTGGGCACGGGCGGCGAAGGCGGCATGTATTACACTTACGGTACCAAACTTGCCGAATTAATCGCTGCCGACGGAAAAATTCGCCCGCTCGACGTGAAGACAAGCTCCGGTTCCGCCTCGAATTTACGTCTGTTCAAAGAAAAAGCCATTGACCTTGCGATAGTCCAAAGCGACACATTGTCTGACGCAATTAACGGACGCGGAAATTTTTCCAACGACGGCAAAGGTTTCAGTTACGCGGCAGTTGCGGCTGTCTATCACGAAGTTTGTCAAATTGTCGTCCTGAAAGATTCCGGCATTCAAACCGTCAACGACCTTGTCGGCAAACGAGTTTCAATCAGCGATCTCGAATCGGGCAGCATGAAAAACGCCTTGCAAATTTTGGAAGCGCACGGCATTACCAAAGAAATGTTTTCGCCACTTTATATGTCGTTCGCGGAAGCGGCGGCGGCTCTGCAAGACGGCATGATTGATGCGTTTTTCGTCACGGCGGCGGTACCGTCTGTGCCCATTACAAAATTGACGGACGCGAAAGAAATTCGCCTGCTGTCGATTTCCGAGGACGCTCAACAAAAACTTATTGACGTTTACGGCGGATACACTCAATACAAAATTCCCGCGAACATCTACAAGGGGCAAACCGAGGAAGTTTCCACAATCGGCGTCAAAGCGGTTTTGGTTGCAAGCACGGAAGTTCCCGACAAGGAAATAAGTTATCTCACCGAATTTGTTTTGAAGAATTACGAAAAACTTCCGCACGACAAAAATGTCAAGTTGGATGTGAATTTTGCTGTCGAAAATGTCGCTGCAGGTTTTCATTCCGGTGCCGCCAAATTTTACGAGTCGCAGGGCGTTACGGTCGACGTAATTAAAAAGTGAATCGCCGTTCCAAATTAATTTAAAGGAGGGTTCACCATGAGAGCTTTAAAAATTCTGTTGCTCCTGCCGATAATCGCGCTGTGTTTCGGTTGCGGCTCCGACACGGCGAACAAAAATTTGCGCTTCGGCACGGGCGGCACGGGCGGCATGTATTACGCTTACGGCACAGAACTTGCCAAAATGATTTCGACCGACGGCAAGACGCGCTCGCTTGACGTGAAGACAACCGCAGGTTCCGCCGCGAATTTGCGACTGCTCCACGAAAAATTTCTTGACTTGGCGATAGTTCAAAGTGACACGCTCTCGAACGCCGTCAACGGTCTGGGAGTTTTCGCGGCAATTGGCGAAGGTTCAGGATACGCGGCTGTTGCGGGACTGTACACCGAGGCTTGTCAAATTGTCGTCGCAAAAAATTCCGATATTAAAACCGTCAACGATCTTGTCGGCAAAAAAGTTTCCGTCGGCGAACGTGAATCGGGCGTGTTGCAAAATGCCGAACAAATTCTTTTGGCGCACGGACTGACTTTTGAGATGCTTGAGCCGCAATATTTGTCGTTCGCGGACGCGGCGGTTGCTCTCGAAAAAAATCAAATCGACGCGTTCTTTATCACTGCGGGCGCGCCGACTTCAGCCGTTGCCGAGCTTGCCGCCAAAAAAGAAATTCGCCTGCTGTCCATTGCCGAAGAAATTCAAAATAACATGATGAAACTTTACAAAGGTTACACGCGTTGCACAATTCCCGCCGGCAGTTATCCGAATCAAACTTCGGACGTTCAGACAATCGGCGTCAAAGCGGTTTTGGTCGCGAGCACGGACTTGAAGGACGACGAAGTTGCTTACCTCACCGAATTTATTTTCAGGAACGCAAACACTTTGCCGCACAACTCAGGCGACAAAAAACTTGATACGAAATACGCCGTTGCCGACATTCCCGCAAGCTTCCACGCAGGCGCGGCGAAGTATTACGACACGCAGGGCGTCAAAGTCAACGTTTACAGCGGCAAGTCGGGGCAAACTATCAAAGCAAGTCAAGATTAATCGCGCAAAAAATTTGTCCCTTAACCGAAAGGAAGTGAGCTAATGTACACGCTCGAGTTCAATATGTATCAGACGCTGGCGGTGGCAATCGTCATGCTGTACGTCGGCACGTTCCTCAAGCGTCGAATTGAATTTCTGGAAACTTTTTGCATACCGTCGCCCGTTATCGGCGGGTTGCTTTTCGCAATAGTCAGTTGCATTCTTTACACGTCGGGAATTATCGCTTTTTCATTCGACGAGACACTTAAAAACGTTTGCATGGTTGCATTTTTCACGTCGGTCGGTTTTCAAGCCAACGTCAAAATTATCAAAAGCGGCGGCGTCGCACTGTTGATTTTTTTGGGTTGCGTTATCGGGTTGATTGTTGCGCAAAATTTTTTGGCGGTCGGCTTGTCGAAAGTTTTGGACATCAGCCCGTTTATCGGACTGTGCACGGGTTCAATTTCAATGGCAGGCGGTCACGGAACTGCGGGCGCATTCGGTCCCGTTTTGGAAGACTTGGGACTTGATGGCGCAACCACACTTTGCACGGCGGCGGCAACGTTCGGACTTGTTGCGGGTTCGTTGATGGGCGGTCCTCTCGGTCGGCGATTGATTCTCGGCAAAGACTTGCTCAAAACTGCCGTTCAAGCTGACGAAACTCCGCTCGTCGAAGAAGAACGCAAACACGAACGTTCCGTGAGCATGTACGCGCCCGCCGCTTATCAGTTGGGTATCGCAATGGGCGTCGGCACGCTCGTTTCAACGCTTTTGTCGGAAAGCGGCATGACGTTTCCATTGTATATCGGCGCAATGATTGTCGCGGCGATTATGCGCAACTGGAGCGAATTCACCGGACAATTCACGGTGCATATCGGCGAAATTAACGACATTGGCGGAATTTGCCTGTCAATCTTTTTAGGTATCGCAATGATAACTTTAAAGCTGTGGCAGTTGGCGGAACTTGCCTTGCCGCTTATCGTTCTGCTTGTCGGTCAAACGGTTTTAATGTTTATCTTCGCGTATTTTATAATCTTCAACTTCTTGGGTCGCGATTACGACGCGGCGATTTTGTCGGCGGGCAGTTGCGGTTTCGGTATGGGAGCCACGCCCAACGCAATGGCGAACATGCAGGTTTTGACGGGCAAATTCGCGCCGTCGGTCAAAGCGTATATACTCGTGCCGATTGTCGGTTCAATGTTCGTTGACTTCATCAACAGCTTGACGATTACATTTTTCATCAACTTTATTTAAGGGACAAGAGCGAAGGGACAAGGGACAAAAATTCGCCTGCACCACTTTTCCCTTGTCCTTTATCCCTTTTCCCTTACAGGAGGCTTTCACATGTTTGGCAAAGGAATGAGCAACGACCAATTCAATTCGCATTTGGAGACAATCGCGAAACTTATCGAGTCGGAGGCGCACACCGTCGAAGAGGCCGCCAAAATTGTTCGCGACGCAAAAATTTTAATCAACGATAAAGAACACTTGAAGACGGCTTTTGACTTCGCGGCGGAAAATTTGGCATTGCCCGAAGTTCGCGTCGCTCACGTCGAAAAAAAATCCGAAGATTAATTTCGTTGCGAGTTCACGAAAAAAATCCCCGCGCAGATTGATGACTGTACGGGGATTTTCGTTTCCGTTGACAAATTTCGTGCCTGTGATAAATTGGCAACGTTGATAAGTCAACACGGACGCGTAATGGAACAAAATAAAATTCTTGTTTGAAAGCTTGAATTGTCAAACGAAATGCAACGGGGAAGAAAACCACACTTCCCACGGTGAGTTGTAATCCAAACATTTTCGCGGTCTCCTGTTTAATTGCTCAATCACTGTCTGCAAATCCACTTCGCTCAGCTCGTTGAAGTCAAAGCCCTTCGGAAAATATTCTCGTAACAAGCCGTTGGTATTTTCGTTGGTGCCCCTTTGCCACGGTTGATGCGGCGGCTCGGTCGGAAGTAACCGTGCACAACGGCTGATTTTTATCGGGATTTTGCCGCGATTGTCCGATAAATTGTTTTGTAACTTATTTGAATCGGATACTGTTCGAGCTTTAGGCGATTGGCGATTTGTTCCGGCGACCAATGCAATTTAAGGAAAAGTTTCTTGACGAGTTTGAAAAGTTCGGGCTTGGCAAGTAATTTATGCGGGCAAGATTTTTTCCGCCGGCGTTGGTAACTTATCTGTTGCACTTGGATTGTACATTCACGCAAGCAAAAGAAAAGTTGATTCACAAAATCAAAAGTTACAGACGCATTCAATCAACGTGAGCGATAAAAATTGCCGAAAATCCGCGCCGCATGATATAATCGTCAAAAAATTTTGGAGGCGAACTCATGAACAAAGATGATTGGCAAAATTTTTTCGCGACGAAGGTCAACAAGTGCAAAGTGCTTGTTATCGGCGATATCATGATGGATAAATATTACTACGGCGACGTGAAGAAATTCGCCAGCGATGCGCCCGTGCCCGTCGCAAAAATCGTCAAGCGAAAAACTTCGCTCGGTGCGGCGGCGAACATTGCCAACAACCTTGCAACGCTCGGTTGTCAAACTTCGGTTGCGGGTTTCGTCGGCGACGACCACAATTTTGAAACGCTGTCCATGCAACTTTACGAAAGCGGCATTGATCAAGACGGTTTAATCGCGACGGAGTGGCCGACAACGACCAAAGTCCGAATCATGAGCGGGCATGTGCAAATGTTTCGCATGGATTTTGAAGACCTCGCGCCGCGCAGTGATGAGCAATTCGACGCGCTGAAAAATTTCGTCAAAAAACGGTTGAATGACAGCCTCGACGCGATTGTTCTTGCCGACTACGAAAAAGGCGTTTGTACCGAAAGATTTTGTGCTTCGGTGATTAAAGCGGCTCACAATCACGGCGTGCCCGTCGTCGTTATGCCTTACGGTCAGCAGTGGATTAAATACGCCAACGCCGATTACGTCACGCCGAACGTCGCCAAGATTAACAAAATTCTGCTCAGCCCGATACCGACAACCGACGACGACGCCGCCGAACGCGCAGGCCGTTACATAATGCGCAAATTCCAAATCAAAAATGTTTTGGCGACGCGCTCAGCTTCGGGTATCACGCTCGTCACGGACGAAGACGCATTTCACTTGCCCACGCGTGTCCAGGAAGTTTTCGACAGCGCGGGTGCCTCGGACACCGTTGCGGCAGTTTTTGCAATGGCACTTGCGGGCGGATTGAAACCTGTCGACGGCGCATACATTGCCAACGTTGCGGCGGGAATTGTTTTGCGAAAATCCGGCACGTATGCAATCACTCGCGAAGACATGCTTAACGAACTCGCAGGCTGAAAAATTTTTCCTCGTCATCAACGACGGGGATTTTTTTATGTTATAATCTGCGCGGCAAACGAAAACTTTTTTCAGAGGAGCTGAATCAACCATGGACGAAAATTTAAATCAAGGTTCACCACCCGAAGGCGGCGACAATTCCGGCGGCGGAACTTCGTCTGATTCCGTGACATGGAGCGGCGCAATTTCAATCACTGCGGCGACAACTCAATCGGGGCAAACTTACACTTCGACAACTTATCCCGAATGCGCGTTGCTGATTAGCACGAGCGACACGGTTTCGATAACCAATCCGACAGTTCAAAAAAACGGCGGTCCCACAAATGCGAGCGACAATTACAATTTCTACGGAATCAATTCGGGCATTTTGGCAATGGGCGGCGGTACATTGTCAATCGTCGGCGGCACAGTTACGACAACGGGCGTCGGCGCGAACGGAATTTTTTCTTACGGCGGCAACGGCGGACAAAACGGCACGGCGGGTGACGGCACAACCGTTTACGTTTCGGGCGTGACGATTAAAACTTCTGCAAGCGGTTCCGGCGGAATCATGACGACCGGCGGCGGCACGACCGTTGCGAAGAATTTGACAATCACGACGACGGGCGAATCAAGCGCACCCATTCGCACCGACAGAGGCGGCGGCACAGTTTCAGTCAGCGGCGGAACTTACAGTTCAAGCGGACTCGGCTCACCCGCTATTTACTCGACTGCAGATATAACCGTCGAAGGCGCGTCGTTGACTTCCAACCTGTCCGAAGGCGTCTGCATCGAAGGCGAAAATTCCGTTGTGCTCAACAACTGCACGTTGACGGCAAGCAACACAAAAACCAACGGCAACGCGCAATTTCTTGACGCGGTGATTCTGTATCAATCGCAATCGGGCGACGCGGCGGACGGCACGTCAACTTTTTCAATGACGGGCGGGCAACTCAACAACACGAGCGGGCACCTGTTCCACGTCACCAACACGGCGGCGGTTATCAGCTTGAACGGCGTCACAATCAACGACAGCGGCGATAAAGTTTTGCTCAGCGTGTGTGACGACGGCTGGTCGAGCACGTCGGGCGCGTCAAACATTGCAACACTTAACGCGTCAAATGAAACTTTGTCGGGAGATATTCTTGTCGGCGACGATTCAACTTTGACGCTGAACTTGACGGACTCGACAACTTTCAACGGAAAAATCAGCGGCTCAATCACGAACGCAAACGGTTCGACAATTTCAAGTTCCGTCGGCACCGTAAATGTTTCGCTCGATTCGTCAAGCAAATGGTATCTGCAAGAAAATACTTACGTCAGCAGTTTCAGCGGCACGGCGGCGAACGTCATCACCGGCAGTTACAAACTTTACGAAAACAACGTTGAAGTCACGGGCACGACTGCGACTGAAGACGGTGGCACTTCGACGGAAACAGCAATCACCCTTGCAAACACGACGGGCAACACTTTGCTCACGGGCACGGCTTACGACGATTCAATTTCAAACAGCGCAAGCAACGTCACGATTAACGCGGGCGCGGGCAACGATCGAATCAGTTTAAGTTCAAGCGCGGCAAAAGTTTTGATTCAATACGCGTCGGGCGACGGCTCCGATACGATTTACGGTTTCACTGCGGACGACACGATTAAAATTTCGGGCGGCAAATATTCTTCGGCAACTTCGGGCAACGACGTGATTTTGACTGTCGGCACCGATACAATTTTCGTCAAAGACAGCTCAGATCTTTCGACGTTTAACATTAACGGCACCTTGGCGGGCGGTTCAAGTTCCGAATCAACGTCGGGCGGTTCAAGTTCCGAATCAACGTCGGGCGGCTCATCTTCCACGACAACCGCAGTTACTCTTGATAACACGACGGGCAACACTTCGATAACGAGTTCAAAATACGCCGATTCAATTTCAAACAGCGGCGCGAACGTCACAATTCAAGCACTCGGCGGCAAAGACACAATCACGAATACTGCAAACAACGTCACGATTGACGCGGGCGACGGAAATGATTTCGTTACCAACGAAGGCGCGGCAGTTTCAATTTTCGGCGGCAAAGGCAGCGACACGCTCGCAAACACCGGCAACGCGACATTCACGGGCGGCGCGGGTTCCGATATTTTTGTTTACGCGGCGGGCGAAATGTTAATCACCGACTACGGCACGGGCGCGGACAAAATCTATTTGTTCACAGGCTTTGACGACGTGACGACTTCGGGCGACGACTTGATTTTTAGTTTCGGCGACGGCGATTCAATGACGATTGCGGGCGGCGTCAACGAAAAGATTTCTTTCGTGGGCGATAATACTTACCGCTTCACCGACCACGCGATATTGAACAGCGCGAAGACTGCGGCAACGTTGACTTCGGCGGATCCTTTCAGCGCGGCGAATTTGTCCAAGCTCGTCACGATTGACGCGTCGGGAGTTTCTGCGGCGGTCTCCGTCACGGGCAACGACAAGTCCAACAAAATTTTCGCGGGCGACAACGGCTCCACGCTCAACGGCGGCAAAGGTACCGACACTTTGACCGGCGGCGACGGATCCGATATTTTCATTCACGAAACGACGGGCGGCAGTGATGTTATCGTCAACTACGCGGCGAGCGACTTGCTTTCGATTGTCGGCGGCGAACTTTCGGACGCTTCAATAAAAAGTAACGGCGATGTCATTTTGAAAATCGGCACGGATAAAATCACCGTCAAAGGCGCGTCGGAAACTGAAATTACAATCAATGCGAACGGCACGACGGAATTTATTTCGGGTGGCGTGATTTACAATTCCGGCAAAACTTCCGCGACATTGCCCGCAAGTTTCAATTCAAAAAACAAAATTGAATTCGCCGATACCGTCACGAACATTGACGCTTCGTCGGCAAAAAAATCCGTCAACATTTCGTCGGGCGACAACGGTGCGACAATCAACGGCGGCAACGTCAAAGACACGTTGACGGGCGGCACCGGCAACGATTCACTTTTCGGCGGCAAGGGCAACGATACACTCTTTGGCGGCAAGGGTTCCGACACGCTCAACGGCGGCGCGGGCAACGATTCACTTTGGGGTGGCAACGGCTCCGACAAGTTCATTTACACGGCGGGCACGGGCAACGATACGATCTGCGACTACGCGGACGGCGACCTGTTGGAAATTCTTGACGCGAACGGTGACGCTGCAACTTTCAGCAAGGCGATTTTCAGCGGCACGAAACTCACGCTCAACGTCACGGGCGGCGGCAAAGTTATTTTCGGCAACGTTGACGCTGCGACGACTTTCAACATCAACGGCACGAGTTACAACGTCAGCGGCAAAACTTTGGCGACGACTTGACACAATCAGAAAACATTGCGTAAATTAGGAGCCGTCACGGATGACGGCTCCCGCCGACGCATTTGCGTGACGCAAATACCGTCGGCACACGACTCGCGGCTTACGAGACTGGCTTGCAACGCGATAACCAAAATCGCCCGCCGCGCAGGCGCGATTTTCTTTGCTACTTTCTTTCATCGCCGAAAGAAAGTAGATTAACAACGCGCAACGTCAAAAAATTTTCCCGTCATAACACCACGGGAATTTTTTTATGCTATAATCTTCGCCGTAACCAATAAAATTTTTCAAAGGAGCTGAACCAAACATGGACGAAACCACTTTGGCTCAAGGCACACCTCCCGATATGCCGAGCGGCGGCGACCCACCGAGTGACGGCGGAACACCTCCAGATATGCCAAGTGATTCAACCGGCACCGACATGGGCGGCGGTACTCCTCCCGACATGAACGGCGGCGGCAGTTCTTCAACTTCCGTAACCTGGAGCGGCGCAACTTCAATCACGTCTGCGACAACTCAAACGAATCAAACTTACACTTCAGCAACTGCCGACCAAAATGCTTTGCTTGTCAGCACGAGTGACGCGGTTGCAATAACAAATCCGACTGTTGCAAAAACCGGCGACTCCGACGGCGGCGACAACACAAGTTTTTACGGCACGAACTCCGCGATTCTGGTCAAAGACGGCAGTCAAACGACAATTATCGGAGGTATCGTCAACACGGCGGCGAACGGTGCGAACGGAATTTTCAGCTACGGCGGCAACGGCGGCACGAACGGCGCGGCAGGTGACGGCACAACCGTTTACATCAGCGGCACGACGATTGTCACGACGGGCGACCAATCCGGCGGCATCATGACTACGGGCGGCGGCGTCACTGCGGCGGCAAATTTGAACGTCACGACGAGCGGCAACTCCAGCGCGGCAATTCGTTCCGACAGAGGCGGCGGCACGGTTTTGGTCAGCGGCGGCACTTACACTTCAAACGGCGTCGGCTCACCCGCGATTTATTCAACCGCGAACATTGCCGTTGAAAATGCCGTGTTGACTTCCACGCAATCCGAAGGCGTCTGTATCGAAGGTTTGAACTCCGTAGCTTTGACGAACTGCACGCTTAACGTCAACAACATCACCCGCAACGGTCAGGCGCAATTTTTGGACGGCGTGAATATTTATCAATCCATGTCGGGCGATTCGGCTTCGGGCACGTCAACTTTTTCGATGACGGGCGGCACGATTAACAACTACAGCGGGCACGCGTTCCACGTCACGAATACAAACGCCGTGATAAATCTTTCGGGCGTCACGATTAACAATTCGTCGGGAATTTTGCTGTCGGTCTGCGACGACGGCTGGTCGGGTGCCTCGAACGTTGCGACAATCAACGCGTCGAATCAAACTTTGTCGGGCGATATTCTTGTCGGAAGTGATTCGGGCTTGACGTTGAACTTGACGAACGGATCTGCTTTCGTAGGCAATATCGGCGGCACGATTTACGATGCAAGCGGCAACTTGATTTCGTCGACTGTCGGCGCGGTCAATCTCGTACTCGACGCGACAAGTTATCTGTCTTTGACGGGCGACACTTACTTGACGGGCTTCACGGGCGACGCGTCACACATCATAACCACCGGGCACAATCTTTACGTCAACAATCAACTTTACGGAGGTACAACCGAAATGTCTACAACTATTGCACAGGGTTTGAACTTGAGCGACGACGGCTTGACTTTGACTGTCGACAGCACTTACACCGCCACGGGCGTCAACTTGAACGACGCGCCGTCAGTCGTCAACGTCGACGCTTCAACCGCGGGAGATTTCTCAAGCGGCTTCACGCTTTACGGCAACGCGCAGAACAACAACCTGCAGGGCAGCTACAACACCTCGAACACCATTTGGGGCGGCACGGGCAACAACACCATGTCGGCG
>JAFVBP010000125.1 GCA_017479925.1 Selenomonadaceae bacterium
ACTTCGTGGCGCATACTCGCCGCCGTCATTGCCCGCGGCAGGTAGTTGAAATTCGGTGAACCAAATATTTGTTCAAGCACGTCCGTTTCACGCACCTTTCTGCAATAAAGTTGTCTGCACGAAAAAAATTCCGAAGAAAATTCGTCAATCGATTGTACAACATAAGAAAAGTTTCTTCAACCTTGGCAGTCAAAAAATGTCGCCTAAGTTTCGGGCGCGAACAATCACGGCGACGCTTGTCAAAAAGTTTCTTCGCTGATATATTTTTCAGGGACAAGGGAGAAGGGACAAGGGAGAAGATGAATCGCAGAAATTTTATCCGAAATTTTCTTGTCGGCGCGGCGGGCTTAACGGCTCTCGGCGGCGGCGGAATTTTTTATTACGTCAATCGTCCCGAATTCGGGCGAAAACCGTCGGACACGCGGCTTGAAAAAATGTTGGCGTCACCGCATTACTTCGGCGACCATTTCGAGTGTTTGACGCCCGTGCAAATCATGAGCCAAACCGAAGGCGAACGCGAAAATCGTTTCGTCGCGACGTGGAAATTTCTGTTCGGCGACAAAACCGGTCTCGTGCCGCCAAAACCGATTCCGTCCGTGAAAACCGACTTGAATTCGCTTGACGGCGATTGTGCGGTTTGGCTGGGACATTCGTCGATTTATCTGCAACTTGCCGGGCGAAAGATTTTGCTTGACCCCGTGTTTTCGTCGTACGCGTCGCCGATTTTTTTCGTCAACCGCGCTTTCGACGGCTCCAACGTGTATTCGGCGGCGGATTTTCCCGCGATTGACATTTTGGCGATAACGCACGATCACTGGGATCATTTGGATTACCCGTCGATTATGTCGCTCAAGCCGAAAATCAAAACCGTGCTGTGTCCGTTGGGCGTCGGCGAATATTTCGAGCAGTGGGGCTTCGACACGGACAAAATCATCGAAGACGATTGGGACGCGGTGATTGACTTCGGTCACGGCTTGACGGCGCACATTTTGCCGAGCCAACATTTTTCCGGCCGACTGTTGACGAAAAATCCAACCGAGTGGTGCGCGTTCGCCTTCGTCACGCCTGCGCGAAAAATTTTCTGTTCGGGCGACGGCGGTTACAGCGAACACTTCAGCGACATCGGCAAAAAGTTCGGCGGCTTCGATTTGGCGTTCATGGAGAACGGGCAATATAATCAAGCCTGGCACGCGATTCACCTGTTGCCCGACGAGACGGCTCAAGCGTCCGTCGACATCCGTGCGCGAAAAGTCGTGCCGATTCACGCAGGCAAGTTCGCCCTTGCCCGTCACGAGTGGAATGCGCCGTACAAAGACTTGCTTGCCAACAGCGTCGACAAAGATTATGAGCTGTTGACGCCGCAGATTGGCGAAGTTATCCGCTTCGACGGTGAACAAACTTTTTCCGAGTGGTTCAATTTTTAGGAGGCTTCGACATGAAAACTTTAATCGCGATTAACGGCAGCCCGCGACGAAAGGGCAATACCGCCACGTTGCTTGAACACGCAATGCAAGGCGCACAATCGGCGGGCGCGTCGAACGAAATGATTCACCTGTACGCGCTCAATTTCAAAGGTTGCACGAGCTGTTTTGCCTGCAAGCTCAAAAGTCGTCCGCACGGTTCCTGCGCAATGAAAGACGAATTGTCGCCCGTGCTGGAAAAAATCAAAGCCGCGGATGCCGTCGTTTTCGGCACGCCGATTTACTTTATGAACATATCGGCGGGCATGATTGCCTGTCTCGAACGGTTGCTGTTCGCCAATTACATTTACAGCAACGAAATTCCGACCGTCTTCGGCAAGAAACTTCCGAGCGCATTCGTCTACACAATGAACATGACCGATAAACATTTCGTGCAATTCAACATGACCGAGCGGCTTGGCGTCACCGAAATGTTCGCGGGACGGATTTTGGGCGTCGAACCGAAAATCTTGCGTGCGTTCAATACCGTGCAGTTTAAAGATTATTCGCGCTACGAAAGTTCAATCTTCGACCCCGACGACAAATTTGCTTACCGCGAAAAACAATTTCCCGTCGACTGCAAGGCCGCCTTTGACATCGGGCGAGCGTTGGTTGAGCAATGATTTACCTGCTGACGGTCGCGGCGGCGGTTGCGCTTGTCCTGCTGTACAAATTCCTGCCGACGCGAAAAAATTTCGTCGCCATCTGTGCGGTGATTGTCGTCGTGTTCGCCGTGAGTGCGTTCGTCACCACGCGACAAGCTCAACGGGAAGAAATTTCGCGTGCACAACTTGAGGAACTTCAGGCGCGACAAAAAATTTTCGGTGACTGGTACGCTTCATATCAGCGCGACATCGACCGCCTTGACCGCAACTGGCAGACGTATCACAACATCGTTGACGGTTTGCAGTCGGTGGACGCGGACAGTTTCAATGCGGAGGCACTTCACCTGCGGCTTCGCGAACTTGAGCAAGAGTCCATTGACGAGCAGATAAAAATTTACGGGCTGAACGCGCCGCAGTCGCTTGACGAACAAAGCCGTGCGCAGGTCGACGAAATTATCCGCAAGACGAAAGATTACGTCGACGCGCAGACGCGAACGATAAGCTTGTCGGTCGGTGCCGCCAAATCGATTGCCGAACTTGAACCGTTAAAACT
>JAFVBP010000126.1 GCA_017479925.1 Selenomonadaceae bacterium
CGAAAATTCATGTCCCGCGTGACGAATTGCCGCAATTAAATCGTCGAACGCGATTGAAATTGTCGCCGTGTTCGTGTTCGAGCGTGAATCGGCGTCGATTATCGGTCGTTTTGCAAGTCGACGAGCGAAAATTCATGTCCCGCGTGACGAATTGCCGCAATTAAATCGTCGAACGCGATTGAAATTGTCGCCGTGTTCGTGTTCGAGTGTGAATCGGCGTCGATTATCGGTCGTTTTGCAAGTCGACGAGCGAAAATTCATGTCCCGCGTGACGAATCAGCGCAATTAAATCGTCGAACGCGATTGAAATTGTCGCCGTGTTCGTGTTCGGGTGCAGTAACAGCGTTTTGCCTTGAAGTTCGGCGTCGATTATCAGTTTGACTTTGCGTTGAGCGTCGTTGACGATTCCCAACGGCGTGACGGAACCCGCGTGCAAGTTCAAAATCGTCGACAATTCGTCTTCGGAGGCGAACGACAGCCGCGACATTTGCAAAATTTTCGCGACGGCTTTCAAGTCGGCTTTTTTGTCGGCGGGCAGTGTCAGCAGAAAAAATTCGCCGCGTTTGTTGCGCAGGAACAAATTTTTGCACGGCTGTCCGCCGAGTTTGTCGAAGATTCGCAGTTGCCGCGATTGTTCGACGGTGAAAACCGCTTCGTGATCAAGCCGCCGAAATTCGATGCCGAGCGCGTTCAAAAGTTCAAAGATGTCCATGCGTGAAACTCCCTTCGTATCAATCGGCGTTATGACTTCGTAACCAAAATGTTGCGTATTGTCAAAGTTTATCGCCGTGTCGATAACCATAAAATATATTTTGATTGACAATCGTTATGCGCGTGCTAGAATCAAAGTCGCGTTGCATTTTGTATACACGGCATCATATTACGGGCGCACAAAGTTTTTTGTCAAGTTTTTCAACACAGAGGAGGCGGTTTTATGTTTTGGGCTGAACTTCTGGTTGTGCTGGCGATGTTAATCGTCGGTGCGCGTTACGGCGGCATTTTCCTCGGCATGTCGAGCGGCGTCGCCATTGCGATTTTGGTTTTCGGCTTCGGATTGGCACCCGGCAACCCCGCGATTGACGTTATCATGATTATCATGACGGTCGTTGTCATTGCGGCGACATTGCAAGCTTCGGGCGGCATGGACTATTTAATTCAAATCGCCGTCAAACTCCTGCGCAAAAATCCGAACCGAATCAGCTATTATGCCCCGATTATCAGCTGGGTCTTTACGTTCATGTGCGGCACGGGCAACATCGCATTCGGAATTCTGCCCGTTATCGCCGAAGTTGCACGCGAGGCGGGTGTCCGTCCCGAACGTCCGATTTCAATGTCGGTCATTGCGTCACAGCAAGCAATAACCGCGTGTCCGATTTCTGCGGCAACCGTCGCGCTTGTCGGACTGTTGGCACCCGCGGGCGTCTCGTTGATTGACGTTTTGATTGTCTGCATTCCGTCGACGTTAATCGGCGTCGTGTGCGGCTGTCTTTGGGCGTCGCGTGTCGGCAAAGAGCTTGCCGAAGACCCCGAATATTTGGCACGTGTCGAACGCGGCGAATCCGCTCCGATTAACGAAAAAGCCGACATTGCCACCGACAGAGAATTTTCCGCGTCGACCAAACGCGCAGTGTGGATTTATCTTTTGGCGACGGCGATTGTCGTCACCTTCGGCGTCTTCCCCGAATTGCGTCCGTCGGCTGAACTCGGCGGCAAGATGGTTTCGTTTTCGATGACGATGTGTATCGAAATGGTCATGATGGTTATGGCGGGCGTGATTATCGTCGCGTGCAACGTCAAAGTTTCGTCGATTATTGAGCAGTCGGTCTTCAAAAACGGTCTGATGGGCGTGTACTGCATTTTCGGCTTGACGTGGGCGGGCGACACGTTGACGCGCAACAATATCGAATTCATCAAGTCGGGCGCGGCTGACATTGTCGCCGAAAATCCGTGGGTCTTCGCGCTGATACTGTTTTTCCTGTCGGCAATGATTTTGAGCCAGGCGGGCACAATCGGCGCACTTGCACCGCTCGGAATCACGTTGGGCATCACGCCGCCGACGATGATTGGGATGTTCCCCGCAGTCAACGGTTATTTCCTCGTGCCGATTTACGCGACGATTTTGGCGGGCATTGCCTTTGACCGCACGGGCACGACGCGAATCGGCAAGTTCGTCTTTAACCACAGCTTCCAGATACCCGGCATAATCACCTGCGTCGTCTCCGTCGGTGTCGGCATGATGTTGGGTAACATGTTGCTGTAAAGTTTCAGAGGTGACTTGTATGGCTAAAGTCAATCTGCCAATCACGGGCATTGCGTCTTTCGCGAAATATCCGATTCACACCGACCTTGACACGCTCGACGCGGACATGGCGGTTATCGGCGTGCCTTACGACTTGGGCACGGCTTATCTGAACGGCTCGAAGTTCGGTCCGCGCAGAATTCGCGAAGTGTCTTGCCATTATGCTCGCGGCGACGCAGGTTTTTACGACCCCGACCGCGACGAACAATTTCTTGCCGCGCCGTTGAAGATTGTCGATTGCGGCGACGTGGACATGGTGCCGTGCAGTATCGAAGAATCTTTCGCGAACATTGAGGCGGCAATTCGCAAGATTATCGAACGCGGCGCAATTCCCGCGATAATGGGCGGCGACCACTCAATCACGATTCCCGTCGCCCGTGCGCTCGATTGCTTCGACGACGTGACGGTCATTCAATTCGACGCGCATTTGGATTGGACTTTCGCGGCGGGCGGACAGAAATTCAGCAACGGCAGCCCGATGCGTCGCATGTCCGAAATGTCGCATATCGGCAAAATGTTTCAGATCGGCATTCGCGGTTTGGGTTCAAGTCGAAAATCCGATTTCGACGACGCACGCGCTTACGGCTCGACAATTATCACCGCCAAACAAGCGCGTAAGATGTCGCCCGAAGAAGTTCTCGCGCTGATTCCCGACGGCAAAAAATATTACGTCACGATTGACATTGACGGCTACGACCTGTCGATTGCGCCCGGTGTCGGCTCACCGTCGCCCGGCGGTCTTGAATTCGATTGGGAAAACGACGTGCTCGAAGGCATTGCCCGCAAAGGCGAAGTTGTCGGCTTCGACATGGTTGAAGTCGCCCCGCAGTACGACCCGACAGGTATCACGCCGCGTGTCGCCGCAATGACGATGCTCGGCTTCATGGGTCACATTTTGAAGTACAAACAACTGCGCGGGTGATAAACTTTGCTCAACATCCGAATTCTTGCGACGGGCGGCACAATCGCGGGACGTTCCGAATTTTCGACGGCGACGACGGGTTACAAGTCGGGCGCAATTTCAATCGACGACTTGATTGACGCCGTGCCGCAAGTCAAAAATTTCGCCAACGTCACGGGCGAACAAATTTGCTCAATCGACAGCAAAGACATGACCGACGACGTTTGGCTCAAACTTGCGACGCGAATCAATCAACTTTTCACGGGCGACGTTGACGGCATTGTCGTCACGCACGGCACCGACACGCTCGAAGAAACGGCGTATTTTTTGAATTTGACGGTGCACAGCTCAAAGCCCGTGATTTTGACGGCTGCAATGCGTCCCGCGACGGCAATCAGTGCTGATGGCGCGATGAATTTGCTTAACGCCGTTCGTGTCGCGGCAAGTCCCGCTTCGGTCGGCAAAGGCGTTCTCGTCGCGCTCAACGACGAAATTAACGCCGCCCGCGAAGTCACCAAAACCAACACGATCACCGTTTCGACGTTCAAGAGTCCCGAACTCGGCTTGCTCGGCTACGTCAACGCAGGCACGCCCGAATTTTACCGCACGTCGACGCGCCGTCACACAAGCAATTCAGAATTCAGCGTTGACGGCTTGACGAAACTTCCGCGTGTGAAAATCATTTACGGGCACGCGGGCGACGACGAACTTTTTGTTGACGCGGCGATTAACGCGGCTGTCGACGGCATAATTTACGCGGGCACCGGCAACGGCTCCGTTCACGTGAACGCCGAAAAAGCTTTGGCGCGTGCCGTGGCGAACGGAATTGTCGTTGTGCGGTCAAGTCGCGTCGGCAACGGCACGGTCATTCCCGCCGAACAGTCTTACATTGACAATCACTTTCTCGACGGCGACAACTTAAGTCCGCAAAAGGCGCGAATTCTGCTTCAGCTCGCGTTGACGAAGACGGTCAACCTTACCGACATTCAGCGGATGTTCAAGCAGTACTAAGGCGTGAGTGTTACTTTTCTTTGGCGGCAAAGAAAAGTAACCAAAAGAAACCGCGCTTGCGAACGACGCATCACGCGTCGTGCGACAAGCGGGCGGCCGTCATCCATGACGGCCTGTCACCGTCGCTTTACTTTCGGCAGTAACAAATTTCAATAAATGAGGTGCTATTCATGCGTAAGGAACACGATTTTTTGGGTGAGATTGAAGTCCCCGACGAGGCGTATTACGGCGTGCAGACAATGCGCGCAATCGAGAACTTCACAATCACGGGTCGCCGGCTTGACGAAGACTTTATCAAGTCGCTCGCCAAAGTCAAAAAAGCCGCGGCTCAAGCGAACATGGAGACGGGTCGCCTTGACCGCAAAATCGGCAACGCGCTCGTTCAGGCGGCGGAAGAAATCATCGACGGGCAGTTTATCGACCAGTTCCCCGTTGACCCGATTCAAGGCGGCGCGGGCACGTCAATCAACATGAACATGAACGAAGTCTTGTGCAACCGTGCGCTTGAAATCATCGGCGAGGCGAAAGGTCGCTACGACATCATTTCGCCGAACAATCATGCGAACATGGCGCAATCGACCAACGACAGCTTGCCGACCGCGATTAAAGTTTGCTTGACGTACAAGAGCCACAACGTCACGTCCGCGCTCGACTATTTGGCAACCGCGCTCGAACAGAAAGCCGAAGAGTACAAAGACATCCTCAAAATGGGTCGCACGCATTTGCAGGACGCCGTTCCGATTACGCTCGGTCAGGAGATGGGCTCGTACGCGTCGGCAGTTCGCCGCAGTATCCGCCGCATTGAGTGGGCGATTGACAGCATTCGTCTTATCAACATGGGCGGCACGGCTGTCGGCACGGGCTTGAACGCGGAGCCGCGATACATCAAAATCGTCGCACGCAAACTGCGCGAAATCACGGGCGAAAATTTCGAGACTTCGACGAACATTATCGACGCGACGAACAACACGGACGGTTTTGTTGACGTGTCCAGTGCACTCAAAAATACCGCGCTCGTCTTGATTAAAATGGCGAACGACTTCCGCTTGATGGCGTCGGGTCCCCGTTGCGGCTTGAACGAACTGTTTTTGCCGAAACGTCAACCCGGCTCGTCAATCATGCCCGGCAAAGTCAACCCGGTTATCGCCGAAGTCATGGATCAGGCGTGTTATCAGGTTATCGGCAACGACTTGGCGGTCACCATGGGCGTCGAAAACGGTCAATTTGAGCTGAACGTCATGGAACCGATTATGGCTTACAACCTGTGCAGCTCAATGAATTACCTTGCCAATGCGTCGCGCACGTTTGTCGACAAGCTGTTGACGGGCTTGGAACCGAACCGCGAACAGTGTCAAAAGTGGCTCGACAGCTCCGTCGGCGTCGTGACGGCTTTGTTGCCGCATCTCGGCTACGAACAATGCTCGATGCTTGCCAAAGAAGCGTACGCCACGCGTCGCCCGATTCGCGAAATCATCCTCGAAAAAGGCATTTTGACCGAAGAGCAGCTCAAGGTTTACATGTCGCCCGAAAAGATGACGCACCCCGGCATTACCAATTAGGAATTATGAATGTGGAATTAGGAATTGTTACGCGAAGTTAATTCCACATTCCAAATAAAAAAAACTCCCCGCCGAGTTGTTCGACGGGGTAATTTTTTGTCTGTGATAACGTTGCGAACAGCTCAAATTGTTCCCACGCTTTTAAAGCGTGCGCCGAGTTGTTCGACGGGGTAATTTTTTGTCTGTGATAACGTTGCGAATAGCTCAAATTGTTCCCACGCTTTTAAAGCGTGCGCCGAGTTGTTAGACGGGGATATTTTTTTGTCGTCAATTCAACGCGCTGACTTCGGCTCAGTCTTTGAGAAATTTTGCCGCGACGGACGAAGGCAGACCGCTGATTGTCAACGGTTCATTTTCGCCGTCGGAAACGAGGAGATTGTCGCCGTCCTTCGAGAAATTTGTAAGCGCGTCGTCGAAAGAAATTTCTTCGCCCGTGAAGTTGCTGACGGTGATCGTCGTGCCGCTCGCGAAAAAAGTTTTGCCGCCAACTCAAGACCGCCCGTCACCGTCACGCCATCGGGAAATTTAATTGAGTAAACTCGCATCACGGCTACGTTAAGCTTGCCGACATGTTTTTCGCCGCTGACTGTCACGTTGCTGACGGAGCAGTTTTTAATCGTACCGCCGTCGACGTAACCGGACAGTCCCGGACAGTCACCCGACGGTTTGTCAATGGTGAAGTTGCCGATTGTGTGTCCACAGCCGTCAAACGTGCCGCGAAACGGTTTTTTGTCGCCGTCGTCGATATGATAGCCTATTGGCGTCCAATTGCCGCTGAGGTCTATGTCGGCGGTGAGCACGAAAAATTTTTCCGCGAAGTCGTTGCCGCGGTTGACGGCGTCAGCAAGCTGTTTGAGGTCGTCGGCAGAGTTGATTTTGTACGGATTGGATTCGGTGCCGTCGTCGCCGAAGATAATCTGCGTTATAAGGTGTCGCCTCCGAAAAATTTTTGCGCGATTATAACACAAAAAACGTGCGCCGAAGTTGTTCGACGGGTTTTTTCGTGTCGACGGAGCGTTGTCGCGTGACGAAATTTCTGCATGAAAACCAAAGACCGCCTCCGAAAACTCGGAAGCGGTCTTTTCGTCTGATGTGTCTGTGCCTCGGTGGTCAGTCGAGGTTGTTGCCACTCCTATACCGGCAACGGAAAGGAGTGTAAACTTATGTCTCTTTCTACATTCTTAGCCACCGTCGCAGCCAACGTCGTATCCTACTTCATAATCAAGTGGCTCGACAGCTGAGAATTCGCGTTCACAATGGTTAGCGTTACTCCGAAAAACGCGCCGAAAGCCCCGCCCGGTCAGCGGGGTTTTTTCGTGTCGACAGCGTGTCAAGCAAAGTCGAGTTTACGCCGACTGCCAAGTTTTGGTCGTGTGGTTGTAAGTGTGAGTTGAGCCGTCCGCCAGTTTGAAAGTCGCGCTGATTTCGTCCGCGCTTTGAACGGCGATAACGTTGCCCGTGTTGAAGCCGACGAGAATCTTGTTGCCTTCAACTTCCGCCGTGGCAACGATGTCGCTCAAGCTTGCGTCGTTCAAGTTGACGATGTCTTCGACGCCCGCGCTGAAGATGTTGTCCATGCCCTGGTTGCGTCCCGCAATGAAGGTGTCGACGCCTTCGCCGCCGAGCAAAGCGTCAGCCGCCGTGCCCGCGCCGCCCCAAAGCATGGAGCCGCCGTCGCCCGCGTAAATGATGTCCGTGCCGTTCGCCGCGCCCGAAATGATTTCGTAGCCCGCAAGACCGCGCCCGTCGATAACGCCCGCCGTCGAAGCCGTGTAAGCTTTGAGCGTTTCGTTGCCCGAAGAATCGCGCAGATCGATGACTTTGTCGGTAACGTCTTGAATCGTGAGTGCGCCGTCCGACGAATAGACGACGAAGTTGTTGCCGTCGAAGAGTGCGCCTTTGTAATCCGTGATGAGCACGACGGGTTGTCCCGCGTAGCTTGCGATTGTTTGGTCGCCGCCGCCGTAAACTTCCGTGTTTGCGTCGATGCTGCCGCCGCCGCCGTCGACGGTACCGATAATGTTCAGGCTGTCCAAAGACGCCGCGCCGTCCAAAGTCACGTTGCCGCTGCCGACGGAGACAATCACGTTGTTGCCGCTTTCAACGGTGCTGTAACTGTCGCCCGAAATTCGGAGCGTGGAATTTGCGTTGAAGCCCGCGATAAAGTCGTTGCCGTCGCCCGACGAATAGTTGACGATTGCCCGCGACGAATTCAGCGCGATGTTGTCGTTGCCGCCGCCCGCGTTGATTGTCGTGTTGCCGCTGCCCGCGATAATCGTGTCGTTTTCGTCGGAGCCCGTGATTGTCGTGTTGCCCGCGCCGCCGACGATTGAATAAATGTTATTGACCCAGAAAGTCGGAGTTGCCCCGTAATCGGTGTCGAGCGTCACGTTGAGCGAACGGGTGATGTCGCTGAAGTCAATGCCGTGATTGTGTGAAGCCGTCGCGCCGACGAAGTACAAATTGTTTTGACGAAGGTCGTTGTCGGTGACTTTGTAAAGGTCGTTGTCGGCAATGAAGACTTCGGCGGAATAAGAAGAGTCCGCGTAATACAGATGGAGTTTCGCGGTCGAAGTGACGCCGTTGAGCAAGACGCTTTGACTGCCGTTGTAGAACGTCAAACCGTCCGTCCTGAAGTTAACCGACGGAGCGTCGCCGTTAATCAAAATCGTGTCCGCGCCCGAACCGAAGCCCGTGTTGAAACCGTCGACGGTCGTGTTGCCGTCAAAGACAACGTACAATCCCTGCGAGCCGGTGACGCTGACGAGGTTGGAACCTGCGCCGGCGTCAATCGTGGTGTTTCTGCCGCTTGCGTAGATTGAATCGTTGCCCGCGCCGCCGAAAAGCAAAACGCTTGAAGCGTCGCTTATGATTGAGTCGTTACCCGCCAGTGCTTGAATCGTCGCACGTGCGCCCGTGTTGGTGATTGTGTCGTTGCCCGAAGTGCCGATAACCGATGCCGCGTTCGTGCTGTTGCTGATGATTGAATCCGCCGCTTCGTCGTAGCTGCCGATGATGTTGATGTCTTCCAAAGTTGCCGCTCCTCTCAAAGTCATGTGGCCGTTGCCGACCGTCAAAATTAAATCGTTTCCGCTTGCAACGGAATAATATTTCGCGCCGCCGATTGAAACGGTGTCGTTTTCGGTGAAGCCGTTGATAACGTCGTTGCCGTCGCCCGACGCGTAATTAATCCAGACGTTGACGGAATCGGCAGTGCCCAAGCTGATTTGGTCGTTGCCCGTCGAGCCGGTGATTGTCGAATCCGCGCCCATCATGATAATCGTGTCGTTGCCGCTGCCGCCGTCAATCGTCGAATTGTTCGTGTAGAACGGATTGATGTAGTCGTTGCCGTCGCCGCCGAGAATCGTCGCGTAGCCGCCCATTGCCCAATCGCTGCTGTCCGTCGTGTCGGTTGTCCGACCGATGATTGAGTCGTTGCCCGCGCCGCCGTCGATATAAGTCATGTGTCCGCGGCTGACGACAATTGAGTCGTTGCCGTCACCGCCGAGCAATGTCGGTTGATAGCTGTGATAGTTGAAAATCGTATCGTTGCCCGCGCCCGCGTCAATCAAGTTCGCAACCGCCGAAGTCGTGACGGAGCTGTCAACGTCGTTGACAATGTAATCGTTGCCCGCAAGTCCGTTGATTGTGACGCGACGCCCGCTGTTGACAATCGAATCGCCGTAAGCCGTGCCCGTTATCAGCGTGTTGTCAACGGAGTTTTCGACGTAAATGCCTTTGTTTGCGGGCGTCGTGTCGGAGCCGCCGACGATGTTCAACGTGCCCAAAGACGCCGCGTCCGACAAAGTGACTTTGCCTCTGCCGACGGTCAAGACAACGTCGTCACCGCTCACCGCCGAAGAATATTTTCCGCCCGCGATTGACATTGTGTCGTTGCCGTCAAAGCCCGCAATGAAGTCGTTGCCGTCGCCCGACGCGTACAGAATCAAAACGTTTTGTGCGTCCGCCG
>JAFVBP010000127.1 GCA_017479925.1 Selenomonadaceae bacterium
CGTCAACTTTCGCGTGCAGAGTTTTCAGTTCTTCGACCGCGACGGTAAGATCGTCAACTTTCGCGTGCAGAGTTTTCAGTTCTTCGACCGCGACGGTAAGATCGTCAACTTTCGCGTGCAAAATTTTCAGCAACTCGATAACTTTGGCGAAGTCGTCGGGCTTGTCGACCGTGACAGGTTTGCCTTTCGGTTGAAGTTCATCGGTGATTTCAATCGTGATTTTTTCGTCGTCGCCGGGTGACTTGCTGCTTACGCGTCGACTCCAAAACGTTTCGCAGTTCTTGCGCGCATTTACTGCCAGCCACAAGAAAAATTGCCGTTTGTTTGCAGGATACCAATCGTTCGAGAAAAGGTAATGTTGCCCGTTGAGCAATTCGAGGCGTCTTTTTCGACCGTGATAAAATCGCGGCAGGTTGTCCGCCCCGAAAATATTACCGTCATCATCAACGGCGCGCAAAGCTCCTTCGGCGGGATTAAACGGGAATTTGAAGTCGGGATTGAAATTTTGGCAAGCCGTCGCGGCGCACAGAAAGCGAAGATTATTTTCCGCGATTAAGCCGCAATCTTCCATCAACTTGCCTGCCGCAAGAACGAATTGGACATTGACTTTGGGAATTTCTTCGGCGGGGTTTATGAACTTTTCAACGCCCGCAAGTCGCTCCTTAAGTTCGGCATCGTCTTTCGGGAAATTCGGTTTCGCTTCACAAAAAACATACGGCACAGAAAATCGCTCCTTTCAAATTCAGCGTTGACATTTCGGCAAAACAAAAAACGCCACGAAAAATTTCCTCCTCTCGAAAATGAACGTTGACGTTTACGGCTCGGTCGCTTGACGACCACAATATTGAATTTTTACGATTCGCAACCAAAGCGATTGCGGCTTGTGCAGTATACAGCACGTCGAAAGCTGATTCAACCCCCCCCAATTACTATCGAAAAGTTCGTTGGTCTTGGTTATGGCGGTGAAAAAAAATATCCCCGTCGCCCGAAGCCGTGCACAATGTCGACGGATTGATTTTGTCGAACGGTTGCAACGTCACGGTGCCGCCAACCGACAAATTCAAGTCAACAAAAAATTCCCCGCCTGTGCAGGGGATTTTTTATTCGTAGCGGAGTGCATCAATCGGGTCAAGTCGTGCCGCCTTGCGTGCGGGCAACATCCCGAAAAATATCCCGACGAACAGCGAAAAGCCGAAACTTGCCGCAATGCTAAAGCCGCTGATAACCGTCGTGAAGTTGCCGAACTTGGAAATTGCCTGCGCGACGCCGACGCCAATCACAATGCCGATAAGCCCGCCGATTATGCTGATCATCGTCGATTCAATCAGAAACTGCAACATGATTGAGTTGTACGTCGCGCCAATCGCCTTGCGAATGCCGATTTCCCGCGTGCGTTCGGTCACCGAAACCATCATGATATTCATAATGCCGATACCGCCGACGATAAGCGAAATGCCCGCGATTGAGCCGAGCAAAAGCGTTATCATCGTCGTCGTCGAAGTCATCGTTTCCATGATGCTTGTCAGGTTGCGAACGTTGAAATCGTCTTCCGCGCCCGTGCGAATTCGGTGCCGTTGCCGCAGAAGTTTTTCGATATTCGATTGAACTTCGTCCATCTTGTCGGCTTCGGTGACCTGCACGTTGATTGAACGCACGTGAGTAATGCCGAGCAAACGTTCCTGCGCGGTCGTCAACGGAATCAAAACAACGTCATCTTGGTCTTGTCCGCCGGCGGATTGACCTTTGCTTTTGAGCACACCGATAATCGTGTAAGGCGCGTTGCCGATACGAATTTTTTTGCCGACGGGATTGACGTTGCCGAACAAATTCGCCGCCACCGTCGCACCGATAACAGCCACGCGGTTACGAACGTCAACGTCGTGTTCGCCGAAAAAAAGTCCGCTGTTGATTTCGAGCGACTGAATCGAAACGTATTCGGGAATAACGCCCGTGACCGTCGTGTTCCAGTTTTCGTGACCGTAAACGACTTGATAGCTGCCCTGCACGGTCGGCGACACGTACGCGACATTTTTGATTTTGTCTTTAATCGCTTCGGCGTCCGCGTAAGTCAAAGTCGTCACGGAGCCCGCCGCGCCGCGCATTCCGCCGCGATTGGAGCTGCCCGACATGACGACAAGCATGTTCGAGCCGAGCCGCGAAATTGAATCGACGACATTTTTCTTGACGCCCATGCCGACGGAAACCATTGCGATAACCGCCGCGACGCCGATAATTATTCCGAGCATCGTCAAAAGAGTACGCATTTTGTTGGCGACGAGACTCAACGCCGCCATTTTCAACAGTTCGGTAAAAAGCATTTTGAAACTCCAAGCAAATTAATCGGTTGTCGAAATTCGGCTAAAGTCTTGATCGAACGGCAGGCAGTGCAGTTTGTGGAACATGAACGTCAGATATTCAACGTCGCCGCCGAAAATTTCTTTGAAAGCACGTTCAACCGCGCGGTGAATTCCCGGCGTAATTCCGTCTTTGTACGTGTCGCGCTGATACGACCAGTGAAAATCGTAGCGGTTGTAGAAAATCGCCCGCACGCTGTATTGAATCTCCGCGTTGCCGCTGAAGTAATCGACGTCCCGAAAAAGTTTGTCGAAGTATCGCGAAGTGCCGACGACGGTTTTAATCAAATCATACAGTTTATTTTCAAGGCGCGTCTTGTCGTTGGTCAGCGAATCGGGCGCGTCACGTCGAATATAAAAATATTCGGGCGTGTTGACGAAAACTTTCGCCGACATCAAGCAGTGCAACATGAACAGCATACTTCCCGCGACGGGCGCGAACAAAATATCGTTGTCCAAGACGAACGCACGGCGGAAAATGTTATATTGCGCGTCGGTGAAAATGTCGGCACTTGCCCAAGCTTTGAAGCGCGTTTCGGCGTCTGGCGACAAAATTTCAAAATCGTCAAGCACGCGATTTTCCCAACACATAACTTTAAATTGTGTGTTCGTGTCGATAACGCCGTTTTCGGGCGATTGCAAAAAAGTTCCCGCGTGTACAACGTCGGCTTGAAACTTTTCGGCGACCGTGAACATGTGTTCGAGCGCGTGCGACAAATATAAATCGTCGCTGTGCAGAATCATGAAGTATTTGCCCGTCGCCTCGTGAACAAGTTTTTCCGTCGTGGGATATTCGCCGAGATTTCTCTTGTTGCGGCGGAGTTTGAGCTTGCCCGAAGAAATTTCGTCGGCGTAACGTTGTTCGACAAAATCAGCCGAGCCGTCGGTTGATCCGTCGTCGCGCACGATGATTTCAAAGTCGCGGAAAGTCTGAATCAGCACGCTGTTGATGCAGTCTTCGATGTAGTGTCGGCGGTTGTACAGCGGAATTAGCACGGAAATTTTCGGCGCGTTCATGAAATTGCCTCCTTACACGATGTCGATAATTTCGTTGGAGCCGCGTGAAATGTCTTTGGTGATTTGTCCGTCCTTGACGAGAATTTGACGGTCGGCCGCCTGCGCAATGTCGGGTTCGTGCGTAACCAAAATTATCGTGGAGCCGGCGGCGTGCAGGTCGCGAAAAATCTGCATGATTTCGCCCGTCGATTTCGTATCGAGGTTGCCCGTCGGTTCGTCCGCCATCAAAATCGCGGGGTGCATTGCGATTGCCCGTGCGATTGCGACGCGTTGACGTTGCCCGCCCGAAAGTTCGCTGGGCAGATGTTGAGCGCGGTCGTCGAGCGAAACTTTCTTAAGCGCGTCCATTGCCAATTCAAGCCGCCTGCTTGTGCCGATACCTGCGTACACGGCGGGCAGTGCGACGTTTTCGAGACTGGTCAATTTCGGCAACAGGTTGAAGTTTTGGAAGACGAAGCCGATTGTCTTGTTGCGAATGCGGGCAAGTTCGTCGTCGCCGAGACCGCTGACTTCCTGCCCAAGCAATTTGTACGAGCCGACAGTCGGTCGGTCGAGGCAACCCAAAATGTTCATGAGCGTCGATTTACCGCTGCCCGAAGGTCCCATTAAAGCGACGAATTCGCCCGCGTCAATTTTCAGATCGACGCCGTTCAATGCGGCAACAGTTTCGGAACCCATCTTGTAGAGCTTTTTGACGCCCGTGATTGTGACGACGTTGGACATGCTGCATATCCTTTCCGAAAGTACTAAACTTTCGCAGAAAGGATTCGACACGCACAAAAAAAATCCCGCCGAGCCGACGGGAAAATTTTTGCCACTTTAAAAGTGGCGGAACAATTGGAGTTCACCGCGATGTTTTCGACAACAAAAAATCCCCGCTCAACCGAACGAGGATTTTTTTGTTGTCGCTGAAGCGTCAGTGTTTGCCGCCGTATTTGCGAAACTCCAGCCACAACGGTCCCGCAATGAATATCGACGAGTAACAGCCGCTGAAGAAGCCGACAATCAGCGCGAACGCGAAATCTTTGGTCGTTTCGCCGCCGAAGAAAAACAGCGCAAACGTCGTGAACAGGCACGTGAAAACCGTGTACAGCGACCGCGTCAATGTCTGGTAAATCGAGCGGTTGACCAGTTCGACGACATTGCCGCCGCGACGGAAGTGCAATTTCAAGTTTTCGCGTATCCTGTCGAAGATGACAATCGTGTCGTTGATTGAATAGCCGACGACCGTCAACAATGCCGCGACGAATGACGAATCAACCTGCCGTTGCGTGAACGAGAAAAATGCCAACACAACCAAAATGTCGTGCACGAGAGCCGCAACCGCCGCAAGCCCGAATCGGAATTCAAACCGCCACGCGACGTACAAAACAATCAGCACCCACGAAATCACGAGGGCAAGTACCGCGTTTAAAATCAATTCGCCGCCGATAATCGCACCGACTTTTTCTTCGCGCATGATTTCGTAACCGCCGACGTGTTCGCGAATCGCCGCCATGACTTCCTTGCGTTGCGTTTCTTCGAGGTCAACCGTGCGAATCATCACGTCAGTTGAAGTGGCAACGTCCGAACTTGCGCCCGAAAGCTGAATCGTCGCGCCGTCAAGCCCGAACGGTTTCAAACTTTCGCGAACCTGCGCGATACCGACGGGTTGCTCGAATTTCAGATCGATAATCGTGCCGCCCGTGAAGTCAATCCCGAAATTAAAGCCGCGTGTCACCATCGAAATCAAGCCGGGCACAATCACCAACAGCGAAATGATAAACCACGTGCGTCCGCGTCCCGCAATGTCGAATTTCGGCATTTACTTCACCGCCTTTCCGTCGACGGCAGGGTCGAACAGCACAAAGCCGTTCGCGCCGTAAGCCGAAGGACTTTCGACGATTTTCGCGTTGACCAAAAGTTTCAGCATGAATTGCGTGAGCGATACCGCCGTCAACATGCTCAGCAACACGCCGAGACCGAGCGTTATCGCGAAGCCGCGAATCGTGCCCGTGCCGAACAGGAACAGTACAAGTGCCGCGATTATCGTCGTGATGTTCGAGTCAAAAATCGTCGTGAACGCCCGTTTAAAGCCCGCGTCCATTGCCAAGCGAATCGACTTGCCGAGATGGAATTCTTCTTTGAAGTGCTCAAAAATCAAAACGTTCGCGTCGACAGCCATGCCGATTGACAAAATTATTCCCGCCACGCCCGGCAGCGTCAACGTCGCGTCCAAACCTTTGAGCGTGCCGAGCAACATTAACGTGTACGCCATAAGCGAAATGTCCGCGATAAAGCCCGGCAGTCGGTAAAACAGCAACATGAACACCAACACCGCCGCAATGCCGACGACGAAGGCGAATTCCGATTTGTCTTTGGAGTCTTGACCGAGCGACGGTCCGACGGTTCGCGTTTCGATGATGTTGACTTTGACGGGCAACGCGCCGCTCCGCAAAAGTACCGCCAGATGTTGAGCTTCTTCAAGGTCGCGCTGACCCGAAATTTCAGCTTTGCCGCCGAAAATCGGTTCGTTGACGACGGGATTCGTCAAAATTTCGCCGTCAAGCAGAATCGCAATTTGTCTGCCGACGTTGGCAAGTGTCGCGTCCGCGAATTTCTGTGCGCCTTCGTCGCTGAATTCGAGATTGACGACGCATTTGCCGTTCTGCTGATTCATTGCGGCCTGCGCGTCTTTGAGGTCGGTGCCCGTCAACAGCGTGTTGCCTTCCTCGTCTTTGAATTCGAGCATTGCCGTGCGCCCGATTGTTTCAATCGCCTTGTCGGGGTCTTTGATACCGGGCAATTCGATGATAACGCGGCGTTCGCCTTCGCGCTGAATAATCGGTTCGGTCAAGCCGAGTTCGTTGATTCGCCGCTCCATGATTGAAACGACGCGTTGCATTGCGTCTTCGTCGACTTTGGCAATGTCGGTGTCTTCGGCTTGAAGTACGACGTGCGTGCCGCCCTGCAAGTCAAGCCCTTGACGGATTGAGTGCGCCAGCGGTCGGATGAAAATTACAAACACTGCCACGATTGCGCCGAGGCAGATTAGCAGCTTGATTAAACTGTTCGTCCTCACGAAATTTGCTCCCTTCGAGTTTGTTCGCACGTCAATATACTACAACGTCAAATCGAAAACAAGCCGCGCAGGATTTTTGTCGGCGACGGTTTGCGTGTTGCGTGACGGGCGTTGACTTCGATTGCGGCTTATTCGTAAATTTTATCAGCAAAAGACCCGCTTTGAAAGCGGGGGAACAGTTGGTTGACCGATTCGCCAATCGAAGCGAACACGCCAAACCAAATTAGATGCAACGTCCACGTTGCCCAAAGAAAACTGCGCTTGCGTTAATGCATCCTGTATTAATGCGACGGGCGGTTGCGGTCGTCATCCATGACGACCTGATTACCGTGTGCATTTGTGACAATCGCGGCACGAAAGTTTCACGCGGCGGCGAAAAATCTTGTCCGCAGGCGACGCCGACAAAAGAAAATATGTTCTGCTATTGCAAACGGGCTTAGTTATGCTATCATACGCGAAGACAACGACGGGACGGCAGCCCGAAAAGTTTTAGCCCGTTAAGTTAAAAATTTCACTGCGCTTAGGAGGTTTCCACAATGTCCAACGGCAAACCCAAAATCGTAATCGTCGGCGGCGGCTTCGGCGGAATCAAAATCGGTCAGCTCTTCGCCAAAGAAAACGTCGAAGTC
>JAFVBP010000128.1 GCA_017479925.1 Selenomonadaceae bacterium
CTGCGGATATTGGGTGCCGGTGCCCGACGCGCCGCCCGCGTCACGCAGCGTTTGATACAGCAAGTCCTGAAATTCTGCGCGAACTTTCTTGTTGCCGTAAGTGTTGACGTTGGCGATATTGTGCGCAACAACGTCCATGTTGGTCTGTTGCGCCTTCATGCCCGAAGCCGCCGACCAAAGCGATCTCATCATGATAAAACAACTCCTCGAAAAATTCTTTCAACGGGTGAACAGCCCCGTAAACTTCGCGAAACTTGTAACCGAGCCGTCGCCGCGAATGTTTTTGTCAACGCGTGAACAGCCCCGTAAACTTCGCGAAACTTGTAACCGAGCCGTCGCCGCGAATGTTTTTGTCAACGCGTGAATAAGCCCGTCGACTTCGCGAAATTTGTAACGGTGACCGTCGCCGCGAATGTTTTTGTCAACGCGTGAATAAGCCCGTCGACTTCGCGAAACTTGTAACGGTGACCGTCGCCGCGAATGTTTTTGTCAACGCGTGAACAAGCCCGCAATGCCTGCGCTCATCAGCGATACCAGTATGCCCGAAACAATTATGTATTTGACGCTGCGGGAAATTAAATCGTTTTTGGCTTTGTCGACAATGCCGCTGAACGTGCCGAGCAAAATTCCGACCGTGCCGAGGTTCGCGAAACTTGTCACGAAAACCGTCAACACGCACTGCATGTGTCGGCTGAAAGTTTCAATCATCGGCTGAGCCTGCAACATCACGACGAATTCATTGGTAACCAACTTCGTGCCCATGAACTGCGCAAGTTGAAACGCTTCCGCCGTGTCGGGCGTCAACAGCCACGCGAACGGGAACATCACCAAGCCCAACGCCGCTTCCAAACTCAACGACGGGCTTATCAGCGCAAGTCCCGCGTTAATCAACTTCGCCAGCGACACGAACGCGATAACCATGCACGTCACGATAAAAACCAGCTTGCCCGCGCCGAGTATCGAGTTGCCCAGAAAGTTGAAAAACGGCAATTTGTGTTCGTCCGCTTTGACGGCGAAGACCGCGTCGTCCTCTTCGGGCGTGACGGCGACGGGGTGCAAAATGTGCGCGAACATTAGCGCGTTGACGACGTTTAGCGGAATTGCCGTCAACACGAATTCGGCGGGCATCATCTGAACGTACGCGCCAATCATCGCCGCCGACACGCAACTCATCGACATTATCGCGACCGTCAAACAGCGTTGCGTCGAAATTTGTTTCAGTTGCGGAGACGAGACCGCTTGCACGTCAGGGTTGCCCAAAACGACCATTTCCACCGCGAAAAACGATTCAAACTTCGGTGCGCCCGTCAGCAAACTCAAGCCGCGTCCAATCCACTTGATTACAAACGGCATGATTCCGACGTAATTAAGTATGTCGAACATCGGCACAACCATTAACAGCGGCAACAGCGCGGCGGTAATGAAATTCATCTGCGGCACGTTTACCCAGTTCGGCAGGGCGAATGCGACGCCTTCATACGCGATACTTATCACGGCGGTGAACGCGTCCGCGACGGCAACAATCATTTCGCGCCCGATTGGAAACGAAGTCAAAAACCAGCCGACGAAAATATTCAGCACAAGCAGGCGACCGACGATTTTTTTGTTAATCGCACGCCTGTCCTGCGACAACAGCACGGCAATTCCGACAAACACAATCAACCCGATTACGTTTACGATAACGGACATTTCGCAACCTCAAAATCTTTCGACGTGACCGGCTTCGACACGCGCAAAAATCAGCGGACGAGTTTCAGGCTTGTCGCCGAGTTCAATAGCCGCACGGAAATTTTCTTCAGCCGCGACAAAAAGTTTTTCGTTCGAGGCGTACAACGTCGCAAGACTGTCGCCCGCGTGAACTTCGTCGCCGAATTTTTTGCGCAGGACAATTCCCGCCGAAAAATCAATCGGGCTGTCTTTGGTTTCGCGACCGGCACCGAGCATCACGGAAACTTTTCCGAGCAATTCGGCGTTCATCTTCGCGACAAAACCGTCACCGTCCGCAAAAATTTCGCGGCTGAACGGAGCTTTGTCGAAGTTGTCATAATCGCGCAGAACCGAATCGTCGCCGCCTTGAGCTTTGACCATCTTGCAAAAAGTTTCAAAAGCCGAACCGTCAGCGATTGACTTTTCGACGAGTTTGCGACAATCGTCAAGCGTGCCTTTGCCGACGAGATAAAGCATGTTCGCCGCAAGTTCAATCGACACGGCAGTCAAGTCGTGTGCGCCGCGACCTTTAAGCACGTCCATTGATTCGGCGACCTCAATCGAATTGCCGATACCATAGCCGAGCGGCGTGTCCATGTCGGTTATCAGCGCGACCGTGCGTCGACCTGCGCCTTCGCCAATGGCAACCATCGTTTCGGCAAGTGCAATCGCGTCGTCCAAAGTCTTCATGAAGGCACCGCTGCCCGTCTTCACGTCGAGCAAAATGCAATCGCTGCCCGCCGCAAGTTTCTTGCTCATGATTGACGAGGCAATCAACGGCAAGCTGTCAACCGTCGCCGTCACGTCGCGCAGGGCGTAAAGTTTTTTGTCGGCGGGTGCCAAGTTGCCGCTTTGCCCGATTAAACTCAAGCCGCAGTTGTTGACCGTGTCGAAAAATTCTTGCCGCGTCAACTCCGTGCGATAACCGGGAATTGATTCGAGTTTGTCGACGGTGCCGCCCGTGTGACCGAGTCCGCGACCGCTCATTTTGGCGACTTTGCCGCCGCAAGCCGCGACAATCGGCGCAACAATTAAAGTTGTCTTGTCGCCGACGCCGCCCGTCGAATGTTTGTCGACCTTCAAGCCGTCAATCGCCGACAAGTCAATCATGTCGCCCGAATGCGCCATTGCCGTCGTCAACGTCGTCAGTTCGCGCTTGTCAAGACCGTTGAACCAAATCGCCATCAACAGAGCCGACATCTGGTAATCGGGAATTTTTCCGCCGACGAAACCGTCAACCGCAAAATTAATTTCGTCGTCCGTCAAACTTGCCGCACGCTTCTTTTTGTCGATAATATCGTACATGCGCACGGAAACTTCACCTCGACTTTCTGTAATGTCAAAAATTTTATCGGAAGAATTCTAATCGGCGTTAAAAGTTTTTGCAAGCCGAAATATTTTTCCGAATCGCCATAAGTTTTTCAGTTACGGTTGTTATAATCGCCGAAATTAAAATCAAGTTAGAGGTGACGACAATGAAGTTGGGGCGAATTTTTGCGACGCTGATTGTACTTGTCACCGTGGCTTTTGCAAATATTTGCTCGGCGGCGGCTCTCAAGTACGGCGACAAAGGCGACGATGTCAAAGAAATTCAAACCTATTTGATCGCGCAATGTCTTTTGCAGGGTGAAGCGGACGGCGTTTACGGCACGACGACCGTCAACGCGATAAAAGACTTTCAATCGGCTCTCGGCTTGGAAGCCGACGGAGTTTGCGGCACGGTGACCTACAAAGTTCTGCGTGCGGCGGCGTACGACGAAATTGATATTTACAACTTTTCGTTGAGCGATTTTCTTGCGGGCGACAATCAAGCCGTCGTCGCAGAGGATGACAATTCGTGGAACGATTATTCCGACGAAGTTCCCGAATACAGCCGTGTTGTGCGCGTTGAGGCGACGGCTTACAGTCGTCACGAAGACGGCATGAGCAATTATACGGCAGGCGGAAGTTTTTGCAGGCGCGGAATTATCGCCGTTGACCCGAATTTCATCCCGCTCGGCACGAAAGTTTACATACCCGGCTACGGCTACGCGGTTGCCGACGACGTTGGCGGCGCGATTGTCGGAAATATCATCGATATTGCTTTCGACAGCGTCGAGGAGTGCTACCGGTGGGGTCGCCAATGGATCGACATTTACATCATCGAGTGACGGAGGAATACAACTTTGTACGAAATATCTGTTCGGGCGGCCTTCGAGGCTGCCCATTTTATTGCGGGCTACAACGGCAAATGCAGTCGCCTGCACGGGCACAACTGGATTGTCGAGGCGGTCGTTCGCGGCGAAAATTTGGATTCGCTCGGCATGTTGGTTGATTTCAGCGTGCTCAAAGCCGAACTCAAAAAATTTCTTGACGAATTCGATCACAGGTTTTTGAACGAACTTGAATTTTTCGCGACGGAAAATCCGACTGCCGAAAATCTTGCGCGGAAGATTTTTCGCCGACTGTCAATGTCCGAAATTTTTCGCGGCTCCGTGAAATTGTACGCCGTCAAAGTTCACGAGTCGCCGAATTCCTGCGTGACCTATTATGAGTAACGCGCCCGTCGTCGAAATTTTTTCGTCCGCGCAGGGCGAAGGCAAATTCGTCGGCTGTCGACAAGTTTTCGTTCGACTGGCGGACTGCAACCTGAACTGCAACTTTTGCGACACGAACTTTGCGCACACGAATTTTTGTCAAGTGGAGACTTCGGCCGGCTCGATGACTTTCCGCGACGAAAAAAATCCGCTCGACGCTTCACACGTCGCCGAGTTGATAAAAAATTTCTGCGCTCAAGTGCCGACGCATTCGGTGAGTTTCACGGGCGGCGAACCGCTTTTGCACGCGAATTTTATTGCCGACGTTGCTTCACAAACCGACGCGAAAATTTTTCTGGAGACCAACGGCACGCTCGTCGACGAATTCAAAAAAATTTCTGTTGCCGTCGATTTCGTCAGCATGGACATCAAGTTACCGCACGTCGTTGGTAAAAATTTGTTCGCCGTGCACGAAAAATTTCTGCGCGCCGCCGCCGACAAAGATCTTTGCATAAAAATCGTCGTGACGGGCTTGACTTCCGACGAAGAATTTTCGCAGGCGATTGAACTTGTCGCCAACGTCGACGCGAAAATTTTTGTCGTGTTGCAACCTGTTACGCCCGTCAACAAAGTGCCCGCCGTCGACGCGAAAAAAATTCTGCGGTGGCAAGCGGTTGCCCTGCGTCGCCTGCAAAACGTGCGCATCATCGGGCAGACGCACAAGTTAATCGACGTGCTTTAGGAGTTGACATGAATACAATTTTTTTTTGCGCCCGCGACGTTTGGGATTATCTGTCGCACGTCAAAAACGTCGACCGATTGAACTTGCCCGCCGACAATTCGCTTGACGTGTTGACGAACCCGACCGTGCAGAAACTTTTCCGCGACTTGAACGAAATTTATCCGCGGCACGACGAAGTTTTGACGGCTCCGATTGTCGGCGAAACGGGCATTGACGGCTTGCGACTCGATTTCAATTTCGGCTTGAGGCTTGACGTTCCGCACGGAAATTTTCGCGTGAAAATCGGCGACGTTGACGGTCAAACTTTTTTCGACGCGAAATTGTCCGACGTTCGGCTCGTGTCCGTCGAAAAATTTTTCATACGCTGGACTGTCGAAATATTTCACGGCGACGAAAAAATTTTCGCTCACGCCTTCGACTTGCGCGGGCAAAACGTTTCGGTCATCTTCGACAAAGGCAGCGGACTCGGCGACAAGTTGGCGTTTCTGCCGTACCTGAACGCCCTGCGCGAAGTTCACGGTTGCCGCGTGACGGCTTTGTTGACGGCGGAGCTGAAAGAATTTGCCGCGCACGTGTACCCGCAGATTGATTTTGTCGACGCGGTGAATTTCGACACTTACGCGACGTTTTATCCGCAGATGATTTTCGGCGACTTTCAAACCGTGCCCGCGGAGTTGCGCAACGAACCGCTCGAACGAATCGGCGGCGCGATTTTCGGCGTTGACTTCGTGCCCGACAAGCCGAAGTTCAAGCCGACGACTTCGCCCGTCACCGCGGAACCGTACGTTTGTATCGGAGTTCAAGCCGGTGCCGCCCGCAAAGGTTGGCTTTGGCGGAACGGCTGGAATATCGTCGTCGCTTACCTGAAAAGTTTGGGCTATCGAGTTTTTTGCATCGACAGAGAAAATTTCAGCGTCGACGGCGACATTGAAATTCGCACGCCGTCAAATGCCGAAGACTTCACGGGCGACCTGCCGATTTTGCACCGTGCGAATATGTTGTATCACGCGGAATTTTTTATCGGGCTGTCGAGCGGCTTGTCGTGGCTTGCCGAGGCGGTGAATTGTCCCGTCGTGATGATCTGCGGCTTTTCGCGTGACTGGTCGGAATTTTACACGCCGTGGCGCGTCGCCAATCGCCTGGTTTGCAACGGTTGCGTCAACGACATGCGCGTCAATTATTTTCGGCAACGTTGTCCGTATCATTCGGGCACGCCGCGGGAATTCGAGTGCCAGCGAAAAATTTCCCCGCGACAAGTTATCAACGCTATTGAGCGGCTCATTGTCGCCCGAAAGTTAATCCCGCCGATTTTACGCACGAATTGATTTTCAGCGACGTATTGAGGTTATCGGAAGACAAATAAATTGTTCTCCCGCTTTTAAAGCGGGCGAGGTGTTGACATGAAAACTTATTTTTTCTGCGCCCGCGACGTTCGAGATTACCTGCAGGTTTTTCCGCAAGCAAAGACGCTCAAATTTCCGCCCGACGAATTCAATCCGACGGCGTTCATGAGCATTGAGCGAATCCAAAATTTTTTGCGCGACGAAATTGTCGGCTGTCACCCGAATTATATTGACGCTTTGAACGCGCCGATTGTCGGCGAAACGGGAATTGACGGCTTACGGCTGGATTTCAACTTCGGCTTGCGTCTTGACGTTCCGCGTGGCAATTTCCGCGTGAAAATCGGTGAAGTCGGCGGACAAACTTTCCTCGACGCGAAATTTTCAGACGTTCGGCTTGTGTCCGTCGAAAAATTTTTCATACGCTGGACCGTCGAAGTTTTCAGCGGCGACGAAAAAATTTTTGCGCACGAGTTCGACCTTGACGGGCAAGACGTGTTGATTGATTCGCAGAGCAAAGCTTTGGGCGACAACCTGTCGATGTTGCCCGCCGTCGACGAACTTCGCCGCCGTCACGGTTGCAAAGTTTCGTTGCGCGTGCCCGAATATCTTCGCGAATTCGCCGCGCACGTTTATCCCGAAATTAATTTCGTCGACACGGCGGACGGCGATTATTACGCGACGTTCAGCCCGAATTTCATCCGCAGCGACGTGCCGATAAATCCGATTGACGGCCGCGACGGGAATATCGGGAAAATTTTCGGCGTGACGTTCGGCATTGAAAATTTCACGCGCAAACCGACGTTCAAACCGACCGCGCCGCCCGTCACGACCGAACCGTACGTTTGTATCGGCGTGCAGGCTTCGATTCCCGAAAAAAGTTGGCTTTATCCGCACGGTTGGGATGTCGTCGTCGAGTGGCTCAAAAGTCTCGGCTACAAAGTTTTTTGCATCGACAGGGACAAAGTTCAACGCGACGATAAATTTTCGGTCACCGCGCCCGAAGGTGCCGAAGATTTCACGGGCGATTTTTCGATTATGCACAGGGCGAACATGCTGTATCACGCGGAGTTTTTTGTCGGCTTGTCGAGCGGTTTGTCGTGGCTTGCCGACGCGGTGAATTGTCCCGTCGTGATGATTTGCGGCTTTTCAAAAGACTGGTTTGAGTTTGATACGCCGTGGCGCGTCACCAATCGCTTGGTGTGCACGGGTTGCTTGAGCGACATTCGCGTCGGAACTTTTCTGAAAGGCGTTTGCGCCCGACATGACGGCACGCCTCGCGAATTTGAGTGTCAGAAAAAAATTTCGCCGCGACAGGTTATCGACACGATTGAGCGTCTGATTGTCGAGCGAAATTTGATTCCGCCCGTCATGCGCACTAATTGATTTTTGCGACGCACTGAGGTTGTCGAACGCCAAACCAGTTGGATGCAACGTCACGTTGCCGCCGCGACAGGTTATCGACACGATTGAGCGGTTGATTGTCGAGCGAAATTTGATTCCGCCTGCGTTGTGTTACTTTTCTTTTGGCGCAAAAGACCCGCTTTAAAAGCGGGGGAACAATTTGAACCGTCGCCTCGCAACCGAAACGTTGTAATTACGCATTAAGCATTAAGCATTACGCATTGCTTTGATGTTGCCGCACAAAAAATGGCGACGACCGAAGTCGCCGCTAACGCCGTTCGCGCTCCAAATTCCGGAACAGCAAAATTTCTTTCTGAAACTGAATTCTGACCGATGTCGTCGGGCCGTTGCGGTTCTTCGCAACGATAAGCTCGGCGATATTTTCGTTTTCGAGGTCTTCGCGATTGTAATATTCGTCGCGGTACAAAAACAACACAATGTCGGCGTCCTGCTCAAGTGAGCCGGATTCGCGCAGGTCGGACAGTTGCGGCTTTTTTTCGGCGCGCATTTCGACGTTACGCGACAGCTGACTAAGCGCAAGTATCGGCACTTCCAATTCGCGGGCAAGGGCTTTGAGCGAACGCGAAATTTCCGAAATTTCCTGTTGACGATTCGACTCGAAATTTCGTTCGCGCTGCCCCTGCATGAGTTGCAGATAATCAAGCACAACTAAATCGAGTTTGCCGAGTTCGTGCTTGATTCGGCGCGTTTTCGTGCGCAAATCCGCCATTGAAATGCCCGCCGTGTCGTCAACGAACAGCTCCAAGCGCGACAATTCTTCGAGCGCGTCGATTAATTGCCGCATGTCGCCGTCGGACAGGTTGCCCGTGTTCAGGTGCATGGAATTGACTTTGCTTGTCGAACTCAACATGCGCGTTCCGATTTGTTCGCTGCTCATCTCAAGCGAAAAAACCGCGACGACTCTGCCCGTGCGTGCGGCGTTGACGGCAATGTTGAGCGCAAGGGCGGTTTTTCCCATCGACGGGCGCGCCGCCAACAAAATCAAGTCGGACTTGTGCAGACCGTTCAAAACTTTTTCAAGGTCGGTCAAACCTGTCGGCACGCCGATCAAAGCACCGGGGTTGTTGTGAATGTGGCGGATGTTTTCAAACGAACGCTTGAGCACGTCGGAAATTTTTTGCGGGTCGCGTCTGTCCGTGCGAATTGTCGCGGCAAGAAGTTTTCTTTCGGCTTCGTTCAAAATTTCGGATGCCGACAATTTGTTTTCGTAAGCGCTTTCGGATATTTCTTGACCGAGGCGTATCAGTTGCCGCAAAATCGAACGTTCGCGAATTTCTTTGGCGTAACCTTCGGCGTAAGCGTCCGTGACCGCAAGCCCGCTCAAACCCGTAATGTATCTGATACCGATATCGGGAAGTTTGCCTTTTTGGCGAAGTTTTTCGACAAGCGACAAAACGTTTGGCGGCGAACCCGAACGGTAAATTTCCATCAGTTCGTGAAAAATTATTCGGTGTTCGGGGCGATAAAAATCATCTTCGTGAACGAGACCTTGAATTTTCGGGATTGCTATGCCGTTTTTGAACATCATTGCGCTGAGCAACTCTTTTTCCATCCCGACGACGTTCGGCAATTCCCTGACGTTGTCCAAAATTATTCCTCCGACGTTTTGTCGATGATCTGTTCAAGGACGCGGCGAACCTCGTCCATGTCTACGCGGGTATTGTTGCACGGACCGTTTGGTCGAATGTTCAAAACGCCGACGGCAGGCAGCGGGTACACGTCTTGAATGCCGCTCATCAAGTCGCGTTCGCAGGCGATTGCCAAAACAGCTTGCGGGCGAATTTTTTTGACGACTTGCCGCGCAAGGGTCCCGCCCGTCGCAACGAAAAATGTAAAGCCCAACTCCTCGGAAAGTTTCATCAAGTCGCCCACGTTGCAACCGCCGCAACGTTTGCAATTATTCGGGTCGCGGGTGATTTTGTGCGGGCACGTCGACAGTTGCAGACAATGCGGGCTTAACACAAGCAGTTTGTTCGCGGAAACTTTGATGCCGCTTTTCATGAAGATCAAGTTGCTCACCGCCACGAACGAGCCTTCGATTTGACGCCGTTTGATGCCGAAAATTTTCCCGATACGCACCACGGCGGGAAACAAAAATTTTATCAGCGCGAAACTGTAGCGGTGAAACAAATTCAGCGTCGGCAAGCCTTTGACCGCCAAAACCATGTTGCAGACCGCACCGAATGAGAACGTCGAAACGAAAATCAAAAATGCGCCGACAATCGCCGGCAGATACTCGAAGATATTTTCCAGCCCAAGGTAGCTGATTCGCCAAGCCGCATACAGTGCCAGCGCGACGAGAAATTCCGCCGCCAACAGCAAGCCCAGGAACAATCTTTTTCTCGGGCGAAGTGCCTGCAGTGAAGTTACCAAAATTTTCACCTGCCTTTATGCGAAACGGTTGAGTTCACGGAGCGCGAATTTGATTAATTGTTCGGTCGACGCGTCCGACGGGGCTTTGTCGAAGACTGCCGAAATTTCAGCCTGCGTGTAACCGAGCGCGTCTAAAGCTTCGGCGGCTTCGTCGCGGGCTGTCGAAAACAACTTGTCGCTTGTCGCTTGTCGCTTGTCCCTTACTTTATCTTTGAGTTCAAGCAGAATTCTTTCGGCGGATTTTTTTCCGAGACCGGGCAGTCGCGTCAACGTTTTGATGTCTTGCGTTGCGACGGCACGAGCTAATTCCGCGGCAGAAATTTTCGACACGACACCTTGAGCGGTTTTGGCTCCGATGCCCGAAACTGTCAACAGCAACTCGAACAGCTCCAAAGTTTCCGCGTCACCGAATCCGAATAAAGTTATCGCGTCTTCACGAACAGCCGTATGCACGAAAAATTCTGCCGCGTTGCCGACGGTCAAATTTTGTCGCGTAGCAGCGTCAACGGAAACTTTATATCCGACGCCGTGCACGTCCAAAATGCAACCGTCGCCGAAAAGAAATTTTACCGTGCCGTTCAAGTAACCAATCATCATGTCGCCTCGAAAAGTTTCAGTTCGCGTTGAATGTTACTTTCTTTTGGCAGCAAAAGAAAGTAACCAAAGAAAACTGCGCCCGCTACGATACATCCTGTATCGTGCGCGTGCGGGTGGCCGACATCCATGTCGGCCAAAGTTACCGTTGCGGATAACTGTGCCCGTTGTCAGGTCGCCTCGAATAAATTTCGTCGCGCCAAAGAATTTGCTTCGTGACCCGCCGCGATTGAAATTGCCAATGCGTCCGCCGCATCGTCGGGCTTTGGCGATTGCGGTTGTCGTCATCCGTGACGACCGAATTTTCGATTTACCGTTGCGGATAACTGTGCCCGTTGTCAGGTCGCCTCGAATAAATTTCGCCGCGCCAAAGAATTCGCCTCGTAGCCCGCCGCGATTGAAATTGCCAACGCGTCCGCCGCGTCGTCCGGCTTTGGCGGTTCGGGCAGGTGCAACAGTTTCGTCACCATGAAGATGACTTGCTCTTTCGTCGCGCCGCCGTAGCCCGTTATCGATTGTTTGACTTCGTTGGGCGAAATTTCCACAACGTCCAAGTCGTTTTGAGCCGCGCACAACAAAACGACGCCGCGAGCTTGTCCGACGGGTATTGCGGTCGTCGCGTTTTTGCCGAAAAAAAGTTTTTCGACGCCCATGATTTGCGGTTGAAATTTTTTAATCAGCGCGTCAAGTTCAGTGTGAATTTTCAGCAGGCGATCTTGTGCGCGAGCTTTCGGACTTGTGGTTATGACGCCGAAACTTTTTGCGACGAGTTTGCCTTGAAGTTGTTCGACGAAGCCGTAACCGCAAATTGCAGTACCGGGGTCAATTCCGAGAGCCAACATTTAATCGGCGAATTCGTAGTTGCCGTAGACGTTTTGAACGTCGTCGTCTTCGTCGAGCGCGTCAAGAAGTTTCTGCATTTTTTCGGCGTCCTTGTCGCTTAAAGTGACGGTCGTGTCGGGCACCTGCGTGATTTCGGCGGAAGCGGTTTCGATGCCTTTTTCGGCAAGCGCGGACTCGACGGCGTCAAAATCTTCGGGCGCGGCAGTTATCTCGAACGAATCTTCGTCCGCGTTGAAGTCTTCGGCACCCGCGTCCATGACGATTTCCATAAGCGCATCTTCGTCGTCGAAAGTTTCTTTGTCGACAACGAAGACGGCTTTTTTCTTGAACATCCAGCCTACGCAACCGTTTTCGCCGAGGTTGCCACCGTGTTTGCTGAAAATGTGTCGAATGTTCGCCGCCGTGCGATTGCGGTTGTCCGTCAAAATGTCGAGCATCAAAGCCGCGCCGCCGGGTCCGTAGCCTTCGTACGTGATTTCTTCGTAATTGGTCGTGTCGGATGCGCCGAGACCTTTTTGAATCGCACGGTTGATATTGTCTTTGGTGACATTGTTCGCCTTCGCCTTCGACAGCGCAAGTTTAAGGCGCATGTTGCCCGTCGGGTCGGCACCGCCCATTTTGACGGCGATTGTGATTTCGCGGCTGATTTTGGTCGTCATTGCACCGCGAATGGCGTCGTTGGCACCTTTCTTGCGTTTAATCGTTGCCCATTTGGAATGACCTGACATAATCACAACTCCTTCTTGAAATAAATAACGTCGCTCATCGGGTTTTCGTAGTAAGGTTCGCACTCGACGAAGCCGCAACTTTTGTACAGGCGAATCGCGCTTTGAAGCGGCGTTATCGTGTCCAAAACAATTTCGCTGAAGCCGTCCGCCCGCGCAGATTCGATAATCGCCTCGACGAGTTTTCTGCCCGCGTGAAGATGTCGGAATTCTTCACGCACGAACAGCCGTTTCATTTCGCAACGTTCGGCGGTGTGCTTGTGATAAGCGACGCAACCGACAATTTGACCGTCGACGGTCGCGCATATGATTCGACCTTCGGGCGGCGTGTACTTCGCGGACAAGTCGGCAAGTTCGTCGTCGAGATGTTGGAACGTCAAGTCGCGTCCCAAAAAGTTCGTGTAATCAATCACGAGCCGCTTGACTTCGTCGAGATGATTCGTACCGTCAACAAGTTCAATCATCGACATAGCGGTAACCCTCCGTTCGGCTACGGTCGTCAAAGTCGCGTAACCGTTACGCATTGCATTAGCGGTAAACTTTCGTTCGCCCGCGACAAGGTGACGTTACAACCAATTTGCTCAACGTTTGCTGACGAGTCGGCAAATTCGTCGTCGAAATGTTTGATTGTCGAATCGCGTAACCATTACGCATTACGCATTACGCATTAAGCATTAAGCATTGCACTTCACTCGCCGACATAGCGGTAAACTTCCGTCCAACCGCGATCATATGCGCTGTAAAAATCGATTTCGCCGCCTTGGTCGCCGGTCGCCCAATCGCCGCCTTTGGGATTGTTGACGCCGCGAGCCTCAACGGTCATGCCGTCGCCGATATAAATTGCAACGTGCGCTTGAGGACGACAGAGAATATCGCCGCGTTGAAGTCGGTCTTTAACGTCGTTCCAGCCGTATTTGCGCCAACCTTTGTCGCCTTTGCTGAGATCTTCCCAAATGGTGTC
>JAFVBP010000129.1 GCA_017479925.1 Selenomonadaceae bacterium
ACCTGCGGGCTGTTTTCTTTGGTTACTTTCTTTTGCGCCAAAAGAAAGTAACATAACCGCCAAACGAAAAACACCCCCGACGTTCGAGGGTGTTTTTTGTGCGTTCAAGCCGACACGAAACTGCAATTTGGAATTGTTAGGTCGCCGTCGGTAACAGAATTTCCGGTCGTCATACGTGACGGCCGAATTACCGTTGCGGTTTGCGTCGCGAAGATTAACGGCGGAGTTTTTGAACTTCGTCCATGAGATATTCGTTTTTGATTTTAATGTAGGTGCCCTTCATGCCCAGAGATTTCGATTCGATAACGCCGGCGGATTCAAATTTGCGCAGGGCGTTGACGATAACCGAGCGGGTGATTCCGACGCGGTCGGCGATTTTCGACGCGACAAGCAAACCTTCGTTGCCGTCGAGTTCGCCCAAAATGTTTATCGCGGCTTCGGCTTCGGAGTAGCTGAGCGTCGCAAGCGCAATTTGAACGGTTGCTTTTTTGCGCGCTTCGACTTCGATTTTTTCCGTGCGGTCACGCAACATTTCCATGCCCGCGACCGTCGCGCCGTATTCAGCCAAAAGCAAATCGTCGTCGGTGAATTTTTTATCGGGACGCGCAACAATCATCGTGCCGATTCTGCGACCGACGCCGTAAATCGGGACGACGGTGAAATTCTTCGCGACGGGCAACGCGCCTTCGCCTTCGTATTTGGGCGGATTGTTTTGCGTCTCGTCGAATTGATTGAGCCACCTGACGTAATGCGTGGAAATTTTGCCTCTGCGCAAAAGTGTTTCAATGTCGGGGCGTTCGTCCTCGTCGACGAGTGCGAAACCGGAAATGTCGCCGATTTTGCTCACAATGTAGACGTTCGCGTCGAGCACGTTGCTCAAAACCTTTGCGATGCCGTCGTACTCAACATTTTCGGAACGCTGGAGCAGCTTGTTAATCTTGCGTGTTTTCTCCAAAAGCGTCATGTGCATAACTCTCCTTTGTCGGGGAACGGGCGTCGACAACAGCCTGTTCCCTAAAAATTTGGCGTTGCTCAATATCCTACGTTTATACTAGCACGAAATCGGCTAATGTCAAATTAATTTTCAGAATTTTTCTATGCGTTGTGTGCTTGACGGCGGGCGGCAAAAGTTGTAAACTTTTTTCGCAAACAGGGGCTTTGACAGCTCCGCAAAGTGTTTTCGTTTATCTAAGGGAGGAATGCCAAATGGGTAACCGCAGGAAAATTGTTGTCGTCGGAACTTCAAACGTCGGCTCGGCAGTCGTCAACAAACTTGCCGACTTCCAGCTTGCCTCGGAAATTTGCTTGATCGACCTCAACCAGGACAAAGCTTGGGGCGAGGCGACCGACTCCAGCCACGCGACCGCTTGCGTTTACAGCACGAACATTAAATTCCGCGCTACAAGCGACTACAGCGTCTGCAAAGATGCAAACATCGTCATCATCTGCGCGGGTCCGTCGATTCGCCCGGGCGAAACTCCCGACCGTTTGAAATTGGCGGGCACGAACGCCAAAATCATGAACTCGGTTTTCCGCGCAATCGCCGAACACACCAAAGAGGCCGTCATCATCCTGATCACCAATCCGCTTGACGTTGCGACCTACGTTGTGAGCAAAATCGCGGACGAAATCGGCTATCCGCGCAACCTGATTATGGGCACGGGCACCATGCTCGAAACTTACCGCTTCCGCCGCATCCTCGCCAACAAATACGAAGTTGACCCGAAAAACATCAACGGTTACGTCCTCGGCGAACACGGCAACGCGGCTTTCGTCGCTTGGTCAACCACGGGCTGCGCAGGCTTCCCGCTCGAAAAACTCGACGAATACTTCCGTCACACCGACCCGCTTGACAAGAAGGCCGTCGAACAAGAGCTTATCCAGGTTGCTTACGACGTTATCAATCGCAAAGGCTACACCAACACGGGCGTCGCAATGGCGGCTGTTCGTTTCGTCAAGTCCGTCCTCTACGACGAACACACGATTCTTCCCTGCTCGGCGATGATGGAAGGCGAATACGGCATTAAAGACGTTGCGCTTTCGATGCCCCGCATGGTCTGCGCTGACGGCTTGATGCGCGTCTTTGAGATTGCGCTCACCGACGAAGAACTCGAAAAGATGCGTGCGGCGGCAAAATCCGTTCGCTCGGCTCTCGACGGCGCAGGCATCAAATAATTCAACGACAACAAATTTCCCGCAAAAAAACACCCTCGAACGTCGGGGGTGTTTTTAGTTTGCCGTTGCGCACGACAGGCGTTGTTGAACGTTACTTTTCTTTCGCCAAAAGAAAGTAACACATACACGGTTTCACAATCAAAAGCCCCGCCGATTCGTCGACGGGGTTGATTTTTTTGTGTGACGTGAATTTACTTGCCTTTGATGTCCGAAGCGCAATGCGGGCATTTAGTCGCGTCGTCGGCAACAACTTCGCGGCAGAACGGGCATTTACGCGGATCAGGTGCCGGCGGCGGCGGTGCAGGCATGAAGCGATTGACCTGCTTAATCAAAATGAAAATCGCCGTCGCGACAATCAAAAAGTCCAGGCACGTGTTGAGGAACGCACCGTAAGCGATAATCGGCGCGCCCGCCTCTTTCGCTGCGGCAAATGATTCATATTCGACACCCGACAGGTTGATGTAAAAGTTCGAGAAGTCAACCTTGCCGAGCAAAAGACCGAGCGGCGGCATCAAAATATCGGACGTGAACGACGAAACGATTTTGCCGAACGCCGCACCGATAACCACGCCGACCGCCAAATCCAGAACGTTTCCGCGGAGTATAAATTTTTTCCATTCGTCAAACAAAACTTTTCACTCCTTAAAACTGTGGGCAGATGTTGAACTTTCGTGCCGCAATATCGCACGTCAAAAAAATTTCCGCGACATTAATGCGACAACTGACGCGGGATTATAAATCATGCGAAAAAATTTTTCAATCTTTGACGCCGTAATATTTCAGCAGAGCTTGCGTGCCGAGGTTGCCCGCGCCCGACTGTTCAAGCTTGCGAATTTCGTGCAAAACCATCGACAAAATCGGCAGTGACGCGCCGTAAGCCGTGCCCGTTTCCGCACCGATAGCCAAATCTTTGCCGAAATGCTTGAGCATGAAGCCGGGGTTAAAGTCGCCGTCGAGACCTTTGCGAGCGACGCCCGTCATTTGGAACGAACCTGCCGCGCCCGTCGCAATTGCCGCGTAAACTTTTTCAACGTCGAGACCGGAAGCCTTCGCGTAAGCAAAAGCCTCACACACGCCCGCCAAAGTTCCCGCAATGGCGATCTGGTTGCAAGCTTTGGTTTTTTGACCGGCACCCGCCGCGCCTTCGTAAACGATATTTTTGCCCATTGCCGCAAAAACGGGTTGCAACGCGTCGAACGAACTTTCCTCACCGCCGACAAGAATCGTCAAGCTTGCGTTACGCGCACCGACGTCGCCGCCCGTGACGGGAGCGTCAACCGCATGAAGACCTTTGGCCGAGGCCGCCGCGAAAATTTTTTCGGCAAGAATCGGCGACGAAGTTGTCATGTCAACCAGATACGCGCCCGACTTTGCAGACTCGACGATACCGCCCGCGCCGAGGTAAATTTGTTCGACATCTTTGGGGTAGCCGACAATCGAAATCACGACATCTTGACCCGCCGCGCATTCGCCGACCGTGTCACACCAACGCGCACCGCGATCAATCAGACCTTGCGCTTTTGACTTCGTGCGGTTGTAGACGCTCAGCTCAAAGCCCGCGTCAAGCAAGTGCCCCGCCATAGCCGCGCCCATGATGCCCGTGCCGACGAAGCCGATTTTTTTCAGCGAAGTCATATGGAATCACCTTCTTTCAGCGGCGAAGTATATCACGCTTTTTTCAGCTTTTCAATAGGAATTGTTGACAGGAATTATTTCTGCTTGTAGAATTGGCGGCGGCAAAATCAATTTGGAGTTAGGAATTAGGAATTTGGAATTAAATTCGCGACGAATTCATTCCACATTTCAAATTCCACATTCCTAATTGCCTTTCGGAGGCGGTCACTTTATGAAGTACAAACGTGTAGTTTTGAAGTTGAGCGGCGAAGCTCTCGCGGGCGAAAAAGGTTTCGGAATCAATCCGCCCGTCGTCGAATCAATCGCCCGACAGATTAAACGAGTTCACGAAGCGAAACTCGAAGTGGCAATCGTCGTCGGCGGCGGAAATCTCTGGCGCGGCTTGAGCGGTGCCGCCAAAGGCATGGACAGAGCTTCGGCGGACTACATGGGCATGTTGGCGACGATTATGAACGCGCTTGCCCTGCAGGACGCTCTCGAACAACTTCACGTCTTTACCCGTGTGCAAACCGCAATCGAAATGCGCGAAGTTGCCGAGCCGTACATCCGTCGACGCGCTGTCCGTCACCTGGAAAAAGGTCGCGTCGTCATTTTCGGCGGCGGCACGGGCAATCCGTATTTTTCCACGGACACCACGGCGGCTTTGCGTGCGGCGGAGATTGAAGCTGACGTTATTTTGATGGCGAAAAAAGGCACCGACGGCGTTTACGACTGCGACCCGAACAAATTCCCCGACGCCAAAAAATTCTCGACGCTCAGCTACATCGACATTTTGAATTTGGGACTGCACGTCATGGACTCAACCGCAACAAGTCTCTGCATGGACAACCACATTCCGCTTGTCGTGTTCAACATCGACGACCACGAAAACATTTACCGCGCCGCATTGGGCGAAATTATCGGCACAACGGTGGATTAATGCGTAATTCGCAATGCGCAATGAGGAGGGAATTTTACAATGACCAACGACGTTATCAAATCGGCGGAAGACCGGCTTAACAAAACTCTCGACGCCCTGAAAAAAGATTACGGCACGCTCCGTGCGGGACGCGCCGCGCCAAGTTTGCTCGATAAAGTCATGGTCGATTACTACGGCACCGCCACGCCCGTCAACCAAATTGCCAACGTCACAATACCCGAACCGCGCATGATTATGATTAAGCCTTACGACAAGTCTTCGCTCAAGGAGATCGAAAAGGCGATTCAGAAATCCGACCTCGGTTTGACGCCCAACAACGACGGTACCGCAATTCGCCTGAACATCCCGCAGCCGACGCAGGAACGCCGCAAGGAACTCGTCAAAATCGTCAGCAAAAAGGCCGAAGATGCCAAAGTCGCAATGCGAAACATCCGCCGCGACGCCAACGAAGCCATCAAAAAGCTCGAAAAAGGCAAGCAAATCACCGAGGACGACCGCAAAGAAGCTCAAGACAAAATCCAGAAGCTCCTCGACAAATTCATCAAGCTCGTTGACGGTGTCAAGGCCGCCAAAGAAAAAGAAGTCATGGAAGTTTGAACGGCAATGCGTAATTCGTAATGCGTAATGCACAGTTAAACCGAAATCATTACGCATTACGCATTTCGCATTTCGCATTGAGGTTAAAGTATGTGGGAAAGCGACGCCGACTTGCTTGCGCGAGTCGATAAATCCAAACTGCCGCGACATGTGGCAATTATCATGGACGGCAACGGACGCTGGGCAAATGGTCGCGGACTTTTGCGCAACGCGGGACACACCGCCGGCGTCAAAACACTCAAAAAAATTTTGCAGACGGCGGTCAACCTGAAGCTCGAAGCGTTGACCGTCTACGCGTTTTCTACAGAAAATTGGAAACGGCCTCACACCGAGGTCGAATTTTTAATGCATTTGTTTTCGGATTACCTGGAACGCGAAAAACGCGAAATGCACGAAAACAACGTTCGCATCAAGTTTTTGGGACGCACGGAAGATTTTTCGCCCGCGTTGCAAAAACTCATGCGCGATTCCGCCGAACTCATGAAAAATAACACCGGCGTCAAGTTCAACGTCGCGGCAGATTACGGCGGACAGGACGAAATTGTTCGCGTCGCCCGAAAATTGGCACGTCAAGCGGCGGCAGGTGAACTGTCGCCCGAAGACATTTCCGCGCAGATTTTCGCCGACGAACTCGATACCGCGGGTCAACCGCCCGTCGATTTACTGATTCGCACAAGCGGAGAAATGCGCTTGAGCAATTTTTTATTGTGGCAAACCGCTTACGCCGAATTTTGGTTCACCGACACGCCTTGGCCGGAATTCACGCCCGAACAATTCGTTGACGCGCTGATTGATTTCGGCAACAGGTCGCGACGTTTCGGCGCACTCAACTGAGGAAAAATTATCATGACGACAACGCCCGCAGTATCCGTGATTATCCCGATGTTCAACGCGGCGAAATATGTCGGTCAATGCCTTGAATCAATTTTGGCGCAGACGTTCACCGA
>JAFVBP010000130.1 GCA_017479925.1 Selenomonadaceae bacterium
ATGTGCGTACCCATGCGGAAGACCGCGAACATTATCAGCGTAAACACGATTCTATCGCGCAGTTCGGCTATCTTGAAGATGTTTGTCAAGCCCGACACGTCACACTACCTCGGCTCTGCCGCCGACAGCTTCGATTTTTTCTTTCGCCGACTTGGTGAAGCCTTGCGCTTTGACCGTCAATTTTTTTGTCAAAGATCCGTTGCCTAAAATTCTCACGCCGTCTTGGACGTTCTTCAAAATGCCCGCCTCAATCAAAACGACCGCGTCAACCGTCGTGCCGTCGTCAAACAGATTCAACACTTCGACATTGACCTCGGCGAATTCTTTGCGCCAAACGTTTTTGAAGCCGCGTTTGGGCAAGCGACGATAAATCGGCATCTGACCGCCTTCAAAACCGGGACGAACGCCGCCGCCGGAGCGGGCTTTTTGACCTTTGTGACCGCGACCGGATGTTTTGCCGCTGCCGGAACCGGTACCGCGACCTACGCGAACTTTGTCTTTGCGGGCGCCGTCGGTCGGTTTAAGTTCATGCAATTTCATGTTCAAGCCTCCTCGTCGGCGACTTCTTCGACTTTAACGAGATGTTCGACCTTGTGAATTTGACCGCGAATCGTCGGTGAGTCGGGAAGAATTTTTTCCGAATTCAACTTGCGCAAGCCGAGTGACTTTACCGTCAAACGCTGAGTTTCGGGACGGCCGATTACGCTTCTGACCAACTTGATTTTCAGTTTAGCCACAATTCAGCCCTCCTCAATTAAAAAGTTCCGCGACGGTTTTGCCGCGAAGTTCCGCGACGTGGTCGGCACGTTTGAGCATTTTGAGACCTTCGAGCGTAGCGCGAACCATGTTGTTCGGATTCGACGAGCCGATTGATTTCGTCAAGATGTCGTGAACGCCCGCCAATTCCAACACGGCACGAGCGGGACCGCCCGCAATGACGCCGGTACCTTTGGACGCGGGACGCAACATGACTTGACCCGCGCCGAAAACGCCAACGACTCCGTGCGGAATCGAACGATCTTTGAGCGCGACCTCAATCAAATTTTTCTTCGCATCGTCGACGCCTTTGCGAATAGCTTCGGGAACTTCGGCAGCTTTGCCGAGACCGACGCCGACTTTGCCGTTGCGGTTGCCGACAACGACGAGTGCGCTGAACGAAAATCTGCGACCGCCTTTGACGACTTTTGCAACACGATTTATGAAGACAACTTTCTCCTCGAATTCGGGAGTTTCGGTTTCATTTCGGGGCATTAGTAAACCTCCTCCGCTTTAGAATTTCAAACCGCCGTCACGAGCCGCTTGAGCAAGAGCCGCGACGCGACCGTGATAGATGTAGCCGCCGCGGTCGAAGACGACTTCGCTGATGCCCTTTTCGAGAGCTTTTTTGGCAATGGCCGCACCGACAGCTTTTGCCGCCGCGATGTTGCCGCCGTAGCCTTGGAAATCTTTATCGAGCGAGCTTGCCGCCGCGAGGGTGGTGCCTTTTTCGTCGTCGATAACCTGCGCGTAGATGTGTTTGAGACTGCGGAACACGTTCAAACGCGGACGCTCAGCGGTGCCGTGCAAGTGGTTGCGAACGCGCATGTGTCTCTTCTGGCGCAGTTTATTTTTGTCTGCTTTAAGAAGCACTGCGACTTCCTCCTTTTAGAAATTAGCTGCGGATGTCTTGCGTATCTTCCGCGATGATTTCAATTTCGTTGCCTTCGGGGTCGACGACAACAGCCTCGTAGTAGCCGTCGCCGGTAGTGCGTGCGCCGCTGACAACGATAACACCGTCCGCGTCGAATTTTTTCATCATGTCGTCAACGTCCTTGCGGTCGCCGACGCAAATCGCGATGTGGTGGTAACCCGTGCGATAGCGGTCTTTTTTGGGATCGGCGGAGCTGTTGCGCGTCATAATTTCCAAACGCGAGCCGTCCGCGAAGCTCAAGAAGTAATTGCTGAAATCGTTGCGGAAGTTGGTGTACTTGGAGCCCGCCTTCGCGTTGAAGTACTTGACGAAGAAATCTTTCTCCGCCTCCAAATCGTTGACGTACATAGCGACATGGTCGATTTTCATGGATGTTACCTCCGTTCAAATGTGAACGACATTATTTTTTGCCTTTCGCGCCGGCCTTGCCTTCCTTGCGGCGGATGTGTTCGCCCGCGTACTTGATGCCTTTGCCCTTGTAGGGTTCGGGTTCACGCCAGCCGCGGATGTTTGCGGTGACTGCGCCGACGAGTTCTTTGTCAATGCCGTGCACAGTGATTGTCGTTGCCGTGGGAGCCTCGAAAGTAATTCCCGCCGGCGGTTCGATAACGACGGGGTGAGAGTAGCCCAGCGACAAGTTGAGATTCTTGCCCTGCTTAGCCGCACGATAGCCGACGCCCGTGATTTCAAGATTCTTCGTGAAACCTTGGGTGACGCCGACGACCATGTTGTTAATCAGCGTGCGCGAAAGTCCGTGCAGACTTCTGTGCGTTTTATCGTCCGAGGGGCGTGCCACCGTCAAGACGCCGTCCTCAATGCTTATTTTCATTTCCGTGGAGATCTTGCGGGACAGTTCGCCCTTGGGACCTTTGACATGCACCAGATTGTCTTCGCCGACAGTTACGGTGACGCCGGCGGGAATGTGTATCGGTGCTCTTCCAATTCGTGACATTTCAGCACCTCCAAAACTTTTTTACCAGACGTAAGCGATAACCTCGCCGCCGAGTCCGACCTTGCGCGCTTGCTTGTCGCTCATAATACCCTGCGACGTTGAAATAATCGCAATACCGAGTCCGCCGAGCACGCGGGGAATGTCCTTGCGCTTTGTGTACTGACGAAGCCCGGGTCTGGAGATGCGCTTGATGCCCGTGATGACTTTTTCGCGTTCGGGACCGTACTTGAGCATGACAGTCAAAATGCCCTGCTTGTTGTCCTCCGCGAAGCGATAATCTTTGATGTAACCTTCCCGCTTGAGAACTTCGGCGATAGCGATTTTGATCTTCGAGCCGGGAATTTCAACCTTTTCGTGGTAGACGGAATTTGCATTGCGAATACGCGTGAGCATGTCCGCAATAGGATCAGTCATTGCCATAGGGAACCGATATCCTCCTTTCAAAAATGCAATTCGTAATGCTTAATGCTTAATGCGTAATTGATTTTCGGATTTTCAACATTACGCATTATGCATTTCGCATTGCGCATTGAAGTTACCAACTGGCTTTGGTGATGCCGGGAATTGCGCCGGCGTAGGACTGAACACGGAAGCAGATGCGGCACATTTCAAACTTGCGGATGTAGCCGTGCGGTCTGCCGCAGATTTTGCAACGGTTGTACTTGCGGGTCGAGAATTTCGGTTCCTTTTGCCACTTTTCGATCAAAGCTTTCTTTGCCATTTGATGTTCACCTTCTTTGGAATCAAGCGTTTGCGAAGGGCATGCCCATGAGCGCGAGGAATTCGCGAGCCTCTTCGTCGGTTTTCGCCGTGGTGACGACGATGATGTCCATGCCGCGAATTTTGTCGATCTTGTCGTATTCGATTTCGGGGAAGATCAGCTGCTCTTTGACGCCGAGCGCGTAGTTGCCGCGACCGTCGAAAGATTTTCTGCTCACGCCGCGGAAGTCACGCACGCGAGGAAGCGCGACGTTCATGAACTTGTCAAGAAATTCGTACATGCGACGACCGCGCAGGGTAACTTTGCAACCGATAGCCATGCCTTGACGGAGTTTCCAAGCCGCCAACGATTTGCGGGCACGGGTGATGACGGGTTTTTGTCCCGCGATTGTCGTCAAGTCGGCGATAGCCGATTCGAGCACTTTGGCGTTGCCGACAGCGTCACCGCAAGCCATGTTGATGACGATTTTGTCGAGTTTGGGCACCTGCATGACGTTTTTGTAAGCGAATTTCTTCGTCAAAGCGGGCACAACCTCGGCTTTGTATTTGTCCAAAAGTCTGGGCATAATTTCACCTCCCGAAAATTATTTGCCTTGGTCGACGACTTCGCCGCATTTTTTGCAGAAGCGAACGTTTTTGCCGTTGACCTGTTTGTGACCGGTGCGCGTAGGTTTGTTGCAGGCGGGGCAAACGAGCTGAACTTTGCAGGCGTGCAAAGGCATTTCTTTGGTGATGATGCCGCCCTGCGGAGTTTTCAAGCTGGGTTTGGAGTGACGTTTGACCTTGTTGACGCCTTCGACGATAACTTTCCCGGCGGCGGGCATGGCGGTGATGATTTTGCCCTGCTTGCCTTTGTCTTTGCCGGCGAGAACGACGACGGTATCGCCTTTCTTGACGTGAAGTTTAACGAGAGACATGAGTTCACCTCCTTAGAGAACTTCGGGCGCGAGCGAGATGATCTTCATGAAATCTTTGTCGCGCAGTTCGCGAGCGACGGGACCGAAAATACGAGTGCCGCGAGGAGTTTTGTCGTCTTTGATGATGACGGCGGCATTTTCGTCGAAGCGGATATAAGAACCGTCGGGGCGGCGCAGACCTTTTTTCGAGCGCACGACAACGGCCTTGACGACGTCGCCTTTTTTGACTTGCCCGCCGGGCGTGGCGGATTTGACGGCAGCGACGATGATGTCGCCGATGTTGGCGTAACGACGGAAAGAGCCGCCGAGTACGCGAATGCACATGATTTCCTTAGCACCGGTGTTGTCGCCGACGTTAAGGCGAGTTTGCTGTTGAATCACGGTTTGACCTCCTTCCGAAAATTACTTCGCCTTCTCGACGATTTTAACGAGGCGGTGACGTTTGTGTTTCGACAGCGGGCGAGTCTCCATGATGAGAACTTTGTCGCCGACGTGCGCTTCTTCGTGTTCGTCGTGAGCTTGAAATTTGACCGTGCGCTTGACGGCCTTTTTGTAAAGTTTATGCTGAACGAGTTCCTCAATGGCGACGACGATGGTCTTTTGCATTTTGTCGGAAACGACCTTGCCGACGCGAGTTTTACGTTCGTTGCGTTTAAGTTGTGCGCTCAAGATGAGATCTCCTTTCGTGCGAATTTGACGGTTGCGAAATTTGATTCAAAGCTCAACGCTCAAGCCCGAGTTCAACTTCACGCTGAACGGTTTTGACCTGCGCGATAGAACGTTTGACTTCGCGGATACGCATGGGATTTTCGAGCTGACCGGTAGCTTTTTGGAATCGCAGGTTGAAGAGTTCTTCCTTGAGCGACTTGATTTTTTCGTTGCGTTCGTCGGCGGACATGTCGCGAATGTCGTTAATCTTCATGAGCGTCACCGCCTTTATCGGGTTGAGCCTGAGTTTCGGCTTCTGCCGCATGTTCGGCTTCGTAAGCTTGATGCGCGGCACGTTTAGCGTCGGCGAGCGTTTCGTTGACGACGGGCACGTACACGTCGCCTTGATGATCGCTGACGACGAACTTAGTTTTAATCGGGAGTTTGTGACCGGCAAGGCGCATGGCTTCCGCGGCAATTTCTTTGGGCACGCCTGCCATCTCAAACAGGACACGACCGGGCTTGACGACTGCAACCCAGTATTCGGGCGATCCTTTGCCTGAACCCATACGAGTTTCGGCGGGTTTCGCCGTCACGGGCTTGTCGGGGAAAATCTTAATCCAGACTTGACCGCCGCGGCGAATGTAACGCGTCATTGCGATACGGGCTGCCTCAATCTGACGGTTGGTAATCCAAGCGGGTTCCAACGCGACCAAACCGTATTGACCATGCGCGATTGTGTTGCCGCGATTGGCTTTGCCTTTCATGCGACCGCGAAATTGTTTGCGGTATTTGGTTCTCTTCGGAATCAACATTTAAGCGTCACTCCCTTCGGGTTGGCGGACTTTGTCCTTTTTGTCGGGGAGAATTTCGCCTTTGAAAATCCAAACTTTGATGCCGATGCGACCGTAAGTTGTATTGGCCTCCGCGAAGCCGTAATCAATATCGGCGCGCAGTGTGTGAAGCGGAATTGAACCTTCGCGATAAGATTCGCTGCGAGCAATTTCCGCGCCGCCGAGACGACCGCTGCAGGCAATTTTGATACCTTTGGCACCGAGGCGCATTGTGCGACCGACTGCCTGTTTCATTGCGCGGCGGAAAGCGATACGGCGTTCCAACTGCGACGCAATGTTTTCGGCAACGAGCAAAGCGTCCAAATCGGGCTGACGAATCTCCATGATGTTAATGTCAACGCGTTTTTCGGTGAGTTTTTTGAGTTTATTTTTGATGTCCTCAATGCCCGCGCCGCCGCGTCCGATAACCATACCGGGTTTTGCGGTGTGAATGGTGAGCTTGAGGCGTTTTTCGGAGCGTTCAATTTCAATGCGCGAAACGCCTGCCGACGACAGTTGCTTGTCGGTTTTAATGGCCTTGCGGATTTTGATGTCTTCGTGAAGATTCGTCGCGAAATCTTTATCGGCGTACCATTTCGCGTCCCAAGTCTTGACGATGCCGAGGCGAATTCCGTGCGGATGTACCTTCTGACCCAAAGCGTAAACCTCCTTTGTTTATTTGGTCTCGTCGATGTCTTCGCCGGCTTTTTCGCTGACGACAACGGTGATGTGCGAGGTGTGTTTCAAAATGCCGAACGCCTGTCCGCGGGAGCGCGGGTGATAGCGTTTGATTGTCGGACCCTGGTCGACGAAACAAGTCGAAACGAAAAGTTTATCGGCGTCCATGTCGAAGTTGTTTTCGGCGTTGGCTACGGCGGACTTAAGCACTTTTTGCAGGAGCGTCGAGCCGCGTTTGGGCGTGAACTTCAAAATTGCGAAGGCGTCGGCAACGTCTTTGCCGCGAATCAGATCCATGACGATACGAACTTTGCGCGGAGCAATGCGCACGTATTTGGCGATGGCTTTGGCTTGTTTGACTTCTGCCACGTGAGTACCTCCTTTCGTTTGTAGGGATTAGAACCAGGGATTAGAACCGGGTATCAACCTGTTCCCTCGTTCTATTACCTCGTTCTACTTCAGCGACATTTTGCGTTCTTCGCCGGCGTGACCTTTGAACGTGCGGGTAGGCGCGAATTCGCCGAGCTTGTGCCCGACCATGTCTTCGGTGACGTAAACGGGAACGTGCTTGCGGCCGTCGTGAACGGCGATAGTGTGTCCGACGAACGCAGGAAGAATCGTTGAGCTGCGTGACCACGTGCGAATAACTTTCTTGTCGTTGGCGGCGTTGAGTGCTTCAATCTTCGCCAAAAGTTTTTCTTGCACGAACGGACCTTTTTTGACAGATCTTGACAAAATAATTTCCTCCTTTCCGACAATGTTTCGACGTTGAAAATTTAGTTCGCGGCGAAATCGTCGGAACAATTTGGAGACACGTCGCGACAATTGTTCTGCCGCTTTTAAAGCGGCTTACTTGCGACGACGAACGATGAGTTTGTCGGACGCTTTTTTCTTGCGAGTTTTGGCACCCATGGCGCATTTGCCCCATTTGGTGACGGGGTGTTTGCGACCGACGGGGCTGCGACCTTCGCCGCCGCCGTGCGGGTGATCGACGGGGTTCATTGCCACGCCGCGGTTTTCGGGACGTTTGCCGAGCCAGCGATTGCGACCGGCTTTACCAATCGTGATATTTTCGTGATCGAGGTTGCCGACTTGTCCGATTGTCGCACGGCAGTTGATGTGAACTTTGCGCACTTCGCCCGAAGGCATACGAATCGTCGCGTAGTTGCCTTCTTTTGCCATAAGTTGAGCCGCGACGCCCGCCGAACGAACGAGTTGCCCGCCTTTGCCGATTTTCAATTCGATGTTGTGAATCAGCGTGCCGACGGGAATATTTTTCAACGGCAGAGCGTTGCCCGTCTTGATGTCGGCTTCGGGACCCGATTCAACTTTGTCGCCGACTTTGAGACCGTTGGGCGCAAGGATGTAACGCTTTTCGCCGTCGACGTAATGCAAAAGAGCAATGCGCGCACTGCGATTCGGGTCATATTCAATCGTCGCGACTTTGGCGGGAATGCCGTCTTTGTTGCGCTTGAAGTCGATTATGCGGTAGCGACGTTTGTGTCCGCCGCCTTGATGACGCACCGTCAAACGTCCCTGCTGATTGCGACCGCCGTGTTTTTTGAGCGGGGCGAGCAGTGATTTTTCGGGCTTGTCGGTCGTGATTTCGTCGAACGTCGAAACCGTCATGTGACGGCGTCCGGGCGTGTACGGTTTGAAAGATTTGATACCCACAGTTTAACCTCCTTCGTGAAAAATTTTTCAGGGCGCGAAGAATTCAATCGTCTGACCGGCTTCAAGCTTGACAATCGCTTTTTTGTAAGCGGCAGTCTTGCCGACCGTGCGTCCGCGACGTTTGGTTTTGCCCTTGACGTTCATGGTGTTGACCGCGACGACGTTGACTTTAAAAATTTCTTCGACGGCGTCGGCGATTTGGATTTTGTTGGCGCGCTTGTCAACGACGAAAACAAATTTGCCGTCCTGCATAAGGTCGGTCGAATGTTCCGTAACGAGCGGGCGAATCAAAATGTCTCTGGCATCCATCAGATATACACCTCCTCGATTTTCGCAACCGCGTCTTTGGTGAGGAAGAGTTTATCGCTGTTGAGAATGTCATAGACGTTGAGTTGAAGCGCGGCGATTGCCTTGGCGTTTTGCAGGTTGTTCGACGAGCGCATAACGTTTTCGATGAGTTTGGCGGTAATGAACAGCGACTTGCAACCGTCGACGCCGAAAGTTTTTTGGAACTCGACGAATTTTTTCGTCTTCGGTTCGTCGAAGTTGAGCTTGTCCAAAACAATCAAATTGCCGCCGTTGAGCTTGTCGGTCAAAACGCATTTCAACGCAAGACGACGCTGTTTGCGCGGCATGGTGAAGGCGTACTTACGCGGATGCGGTCCAAAAATCGTGCCGCCGCCACGCCAAAGCGGACTTCTGCGCGAACCTGCGCGAGCACGACCGGTGCCTTTTTGACGCCAAGGTTTTTTGCCGCCGCCGCGAACGTCGCCGCGAGTTTTCGTCGAATGCGTGCCCAAACGCCACGAGGCCATTTGCATGACAACCGCTTGATGAACGAGACCTTCGTTAATTTCGACGCCGAAAATGTCTTCGCTGAGATCAATGTCGCCGACTTTCGTGTTGGTCATATCGTAAACTGCTGCTTTTGGCATGTCGAATCCTCCTTTCGATTATTTTTTGTGCTTGCGGGTCGGTTTGACGGTTTCGCGAACGACGACGAGACCTTTTTTCGGACCGGGAATCGCGCCTTTGATGAGGAGCAAATTTCTGTCCGCGTCGACTTTGACAATCGTCAAGCGTTGAATCGTCGTGCGAATGCCGCCCATGCGACCGGGAAGTTTTTTGCCTTTGAGGACGCGACCGCCGGGACCGGACAACATTGCGCCCGTCGAGCCGGGTTCGCGGTGAGATTTGGAGCCGTGCCCCATGGGACCGCGTGCGAAATTGTGACGTTTGATGCCGCCCGCGAAGCCTTTGCCTTTCGACGTGCCGATAACGTCAACCAATTCGCCTGCCGCGAAAATGTCAACGCCGATAACGTCGCCGACTTTGTGTTCGGACTCCGCCGTCAAACGCACTTCGCGAATAAATTTCACGGGCTTGACTTCGGATTTTTTGAACTGACCCGCGTCGGGTTTGTTGACTTTGTTCTCTTTGACTTCGCCGAAGCCGAGTTGCATACCGAAGTAGCCGTCGGTGTCGACCGTCTTGTTGCGAAGGACGACGTTGTTGCCGCTTTCGACGACGGTGACGGGGATAACTTTACCTTCTTCGGTGAAAATTTGTGTCATGCCGAGTTTAATGCCCAAAATCGTTTTTGCCAACGTTGCCACCTCCTCAAACCTTGATCTCGATGTCAACACCGGAGGGCAGATCCAGCCTAAAGAGCGCGTCTGCAGTTTTGTTCGTCGGCTGAAGGATGTCGATCAAACGTTTGTGCGTGCGCATCTCGAACTGTTCACGCGAATCTTTGTTCACGTGCGGCGAACGCAGGATTGTGTAGATGTTTTTTTCCGTCGGCAACGGAATCGGTCCCGAAACGGACGCGCCCGTCTTTTTGGCGGTCTCCACAATCTTGGCGGCACTCTGGTCAAGCGACTTGTGGTCGTAGGCCTTGAGGCGAATGCGAATCTTTTGTTGCTTTGCCAAAACAATTCCTCCTTCGTCGGAAGTCTGTGCTTCCAACCGTATGGCGACAGTTCCCTTGACCGAACGGAGATTTTCGACCAAGCAATCTGTCGCGGCAAAATTATCGTGATGTCGGCGGCAAACTTACCGTAATGTCGCGGTAAATTGCCCGTGACGTCAAGCAAAAATTATAGCAAGCGTCGCGGCGCGTTTCAAGAAAAATTTTCACATGTTTAAGCGATTCATGCAGTGACGCAAAATTTTTTCGGCGTTGGTGCCCGACAAGACTTCGGCGTTGTATCGCGTGCCGTCGGGATAAACAATTTCGTAAACCCAATTTGCAAAGCGACCGCCGTCGGGGCTTGTCTGCGTGAAATTCCAGCGAACAATTTTACAACTGCCGTCCGCTTCGACAAGTTTGGTGTCGGCGTTTGTCCAGCGAAATTTGCCCGTGTCGGAGCCTTCGACAGTTTCGTCGACAACGTACCACTCGGAGCCGTTGCCGGCGGAAGAAATCCAAACGTCCTGCGCGTCAACCGAATTCGTCAAACAAGCGAACGTCACCAAAAGCACGAGGAAAATTTTTCTCACGGCGCAACCTCCAATCAGCAAGTGGCGGCCGACAATCAGTTTTCGGGCTGACTGCCGACCGCCTCACCGATTTGTTGACGTGTGGTCAAAAAATTTTTTTACGCTTCGAGAATCTCGATAACACGACCCGAACCGACCGTGTGGCCGCCTTCACGGATAGCGAAGAGCAAACCTTTTTCAATCGCGATCGGGGTGATGAGTTCAACGGTCATTTCGATGTGGTCGCCGGGCATGCACATTTCGGCGGCGGCACCGTTGGTATCTTTCAGGTCGCTGACAACGCCCGTGACGTCCGTCGTGCGGAAGTAGAACTGCGGGCGATAGTTCGCGAAGAACGGAGTATGACGGCCGCCCTCGTCTTTGGTCAGGACGTAAACTTGAGCTTTGAATTTCGTGTGCGGATGAATCGTGCCGGGTTTCGCGATAACTTGCCCGCGTTCGATTTCTTTACGGTCAACGCCGCGAAGCAGAACGCCGACGTTGTCGCCCGCAACCGCGCTGTCGAGGAGTTTGCGGAACATTTCAATGCCCGTGGCAACCGTTTTACGCGGTTCGTCGCGAAGACCGACGATTTCGACGGGGTCATTGAGTTTCAATTCGCCGCGTTCGACACGACCCGTGGCAACAGTGCCGCGACCCGTAATCGTGAAAACGTCTTCAACCGGCATAAGGAACGGTTTATCTTTGTCGCGTTCGGGCGTCGGAATGTATTCGTCGACGGCGTCAAGCAACTTCATGATGTTGGCTTTCTGTTCGGCGTCGCCTTCGAGAGCCTGCAGAGCCGAGCCCGCGATAACGGGAATGTCGTCGCCGGGGAATTCGTACTTGCTCAGCAATTCGCGGACTTCCATTTCGACGAGTTCGAGCAATTCGGGATCGTCAACCTGGTCAACTTTGTTGAGGAAGACGACAATCGCGGGAACGCCGACTTGGCGGGCAAGCAGAATGTGTTCGCGAGTTTGCGGCATGGGACCGTCGGAAGCCGCGACAACGAGAATCGCGCCGTCCATTTGCGCCGCGCCGGTGATCATGTTTTTGATATAGTCGGCG
>JAFVBP010000012.1 GCA_017479925.1 Selenomonadaceae bacterium
CACGCTGGACTTCTCAAAAAACATGCCGACGCGTCAACAGCTCGACGCCATTTGCAGTGACATTCCGATTTACTTCGCCGACGAGGAAGGTCACAAAGGCTTGACGAACACGCTTGCGCTTGTCAACGCGGGCATCATGTCCAAAGACGGCAAAGTCCTCAAAAAAGCAGACGACATTCGCGGCGGCGAAATTGTCATGGGCGCAGACGGCACGCCGACGGGTTTACTCAAAGAGCAGGCGGGCACTTACACGCGTTCGTTCCTGGACAACGACAGTCTCTTTTCCGTCGACGTGGCGAAAGAAACCATGTTGCGAATCGAAGATCATCTGCTGTCCGAAGGTTATACAATGTACGTCGACGGCTGGGGCAATTACTTCTACACCGACAATCTGTTCAAAGCGGCTCAGCAAATGGACAAGGCGGGCGACATGCAATTTGTCTTGGGCTTGACTTACGAGTTTGAAAGCTGGATGGACGCCGACGAAGCCTGTAAAATTGTCGTTGACGTTCAAAAATACGCCACCACACACCTCAAGACGAACTGGATTAAGCTCTTCATGGACGGCACTGTCGAAAGCGGCACGGGCTTTGTCGACCCGCTATATCCCGACGGTCATCAAGGCATCGTCAACTGGACGGAAGAAGAAGTTACCGAAATCACGCGCTGGGCGAACGAACAAGGCTTGTCAATGCACATTCACACCATGGGCAACAAGGCAATCAATCGCGCCGTCAGCGCATACGTAAACGGCGGCAAAGACGAAATGCGCAACACGCTCGTTCACCTGCACCAAGTTCTTCCGTCGGACTACAAGCGCATGGCAGACCACAACATTTACGTCGTTGCGGGTATGCAATGGCATCATGTCGGCGACGAAGAGCAGGCGGAATTGCCGGCACTCGTTCCCGCAGGCATGGCTGACAAGTCTTATCCGATTAAGTCGTACTTCGACAACGGCGTCAACGTGTCGTCGCACACGGACTTTCCTGCGTTGAGCGGCAGCCCCGACGACCCGTTCGGCGTTATCGAAATTGCGGTTACAGGTCAATGCTACCTTGAAACGGGTAAGCCGTGGTGGACGGACGAACTCGTTACCCGCGAACAGGCCATTCACGCGCTGACAATCGCCGTCGCAAAACAAATGTTCCTTGAAAACGAACGCGGCAGTATCAAGCCCGGCAAATACGCGGACTTCCTGCTCGTCACGAAAGACATTTTGACTTGTCCCGTCAAAGAAATTCACACGGCGAAACCTGCGGCGACTTACTTCGAGGGTCAAAAAGTTTACTCGGCGTAAAACACAAATTCGACTTCACGATTGGCGGCGGAAACGTCGTCAATTTTTTTTTGACGTGCGGGCGACGTTACTGGTACAATGCGCGCAAACGTTTGAAAGGATGTGTCCTGATGTTCAGAGGACTTACCCGTCGCGATTTCATTAAGACGGCGTCGCTTGCGGCTTTGTCAATGGCGATTCCCGCTGATGTTTTCGCGGCGGATACCAAAGCCGACCTCGTCGTTTGCGGCAAGATTTTCACTTCCGAAGGCAACCGAATCGTCGAAGCCTTCGCGGTCAAAGACGGCAGATTTATTTACGTCGGCGACAAGAAAGGCGTCGAACCGTTTATCGAACGCGGCAAGACTGAAGTCATCGACTACAGCGGCAAGGGTCTCGTGATGCCTTCGTGCGGCAACGGTCACGCTCATTATCTGTCCGCTTACGCCGTGCAATCAATCGGCACGATGATCGCCTATGACGACGATGTCAACAAGTTCATGACGGAAATCGTTCCCAATGCCGTCAAGAAAGCTCGCGAAACCGGCGCAAAAGTTGTTTACGGCATGGGCTGGGAGTACGAAAAATTTAAATCCAAACTGCCGACCCGCCAACAGCTCGACGCAATCTGCAGCGATATTCCGATGTACTTCGCCGACGAAGAAAATCACAAGTGCCTTGTCAACACGCTGTTGCTTGTCAAAGCGGGCGTTATGTCCGAAGACGGCAAAGTTCTCCTGAAAGCAGACTCCATTCGCGGCGGTGAAATCGGCATGGGCTCCGACGGCACGCCCAACGGTTTTCTTAAAGAGCAGGCGTCAACTTACGTGCGTTCACACCTGGACAACGACAGCTTGTTTACCGTCGACATGGCGAAATCAGTCCTGACGAAAACTCAAGAGCACCTGTTATCCGAAGGTTACACGATGTATCTCGACGGCTACTCAAGTTATTTCTTCAACGACGTTTATTATCGTGCGGCTCAACAGTTCGAAAAGTCGGGCGATATGAAATTCGTCTTGGGCTTCTCTTACGAATTTGACAGCTGGATGGACATTGACGCGAAACTTGCTCAAGCCGTCGCAGTTCAAAAATACAATTCGTCGCAAGTCAAAGCGAACTGGATTAAACTCTTCATGGACGGCACGGTTGAAAGCGGCACGGGCTTTATCGACCCCGTATATCTCGACGGGCATCAAGGTATCGTCAACTGGACGGAAGACGAAATTACCGACATCACCCGCAAGGCAAACGCAAACGGCTTAACAATGCACATTCACGCGCTGGGCAATGCGGGCGTCAATCGCGTCGTCAACGCTTATGTCAAAGGCGGCAAGCCCGAAATGCGCAACACGATTGTTCACCTGCGCAACGTCAACGAACCGGATTATAAACGCATGGCGGACAATAACATCTACGTCACCTCCGGCATGTTGTGGCATCACGCCTACAAAGAACAAGCCGAAGAATTTAAAACCATACTGCCCGGAAAAATGTCGGTTGAAGGTTATCCCATGAAGTCGTTCTTCGATAACGGCATTCCCGTATCGTTCCACACGGATTATCCCGCATTGAGCAACAGCCCCGACGAGCCGTTCGGAATTATGGAAATTGCGCTCACGGGCGTCTGTTACTTTGAAGGCGGTAAGCCGTGGTGGACTGAAGAACTTGTCACCCGCGAACAGGCTTTGACGGCTTTGACAATCGGTTGTGCGCAACAAATGTTCCTTGAAAACGAACGCGGCAGTATCAAGACCGGCAAATACGCGGACTTCCTGCTTGTCAACAAAGACGTGCTCACTTGCCCCGTCAAAGAAATTCACACGGCGAAACCTGCGGCGACTTACTTCGAGGGTCAAAAAGTTTACTCGGCGTAAAACACAAATTCGACTTCACGATTGGCGGCGAAAATTCGTCGTCAATTTTTTTGTGCGCGTCAAGCGGCGACAATGTCAAATTGACTTGACGGCAACGTTACTGTAAACTGTTCTAAATGTTTCAAAGGAGTTGTTAACCTCATGTCAAAAGATTGGACACGACGCGAATTCATCAAGACGACTTCGATGGCGGCGTTGGCAATGGCGATTCCCGCTGAAGTTTTCGCGGCAAAAGACACCAAAGCAGCCTTTGCGCCCGTCGATTACTCCGACAAAAATAACTGGATGCGGCAGCCCGAAGTAACAAAGGATGTCGATACGATATACATTTACCCGACCGAATATATCGACGAATCCGAAGGTGCGCCGATGTTCGCCGACATTAACGAAAAGTCCATGAGAGAGCCCGCGCAATACACCTATCTCATGCAGGCGACGGCTTACGAAGATTCCACGAACGTTTTCGCGCCTTTTTACAGGCAGATCAATTTGTCCTACGCGGGCAAACTGACGGGCAAGGATTTGAACGACGCTTTCAACGGTGTTCCAAAAACAGATGTCTTTGCGGCACTCGACTACTACTTCACGAACTTGAACGGCGGACGACCTTTTATCCTTGCGGGACATTCTCAAGGTTCGATGATGCAGAGTTTTGTACTTGCCGAATACATGAAGGCGCATTCCGAATATCTGAAACGCATGGTTGCCGCCTACGTTATCGGCTACTCGATAACCGAGGATTATCTCAAAGCCAACTCGCACCTCAAATTCGCCGAAAAAGCCGACGATACGGGCGTCATCATATCGTGGAACACCGAAGGCGTCGCAAACGCGGACAAGAAAAATATCGTCGTTCTGCCGGGCGCAATCAGCATCAATCCCTTAAACTGGAAACGCGACGAAACCTACGCTTCGGCGGCGGAAAATCTGGGCGGCTACATTTACAACGAAAAAGCCGGAAAAATGGAGATCGTTCCCAACGCCGCAGACGCACAAATAAATCTGAAACGTGGCGTGGTAGTTACAACGACCAAGGCAGTAGCTCCCGTGTCCTACACAACGATTTTCGGACCCGACAGCTATCACGAAAGCGATTATGCGCTTTACTACAACAACATCAAAGACAACGTGGCAAAGCGAGTTGCGGCTTATCGAAGTATGGCGAAATAAACTTGCCGACGATTGACGGCGAACAATTGACTTGATACTTCCCCGACCGCTTGTTATAATGACGCGCAGAATTTTTGTTGCAAGTGTGTTTGGAGGGATGCGTATGAAAACTTTCGTTGCCGCCGTGCTGAGCCTGTTTGTCATGACGTTTGCGACGGTGTGTTTCGCCGAAACTTACGAAATGGTTTACGAGGCACCGAACTTCACCGAAGGTCTGAAAAATGAGCAGTCCTTGTCGGAAACTTTCAGCACGCCTTACGGTATGCTCAAAATTCAGGCGCGTAAACTCTTGCAAGCGAAAAGCGAAAACCAGTTGCACTTCATCGTTTGGCTTGACGAGACGCGTCTTGACGATGCGCACTATCCGAAAGTGGAAAACGGCTACACCTTCCGCGTATTCAAGAACAAGTCAAACTCCGATCTGTTTTTTGCGCTTGAATCGATTGATCGCGCCATGCTTTTCGGCTATTCGCCCGTCAACAAGAAGTTGGAA
>JAFVBP010000131.1 GCA_017479925.1 Selenomonadaceae bacterium
CAAGCAGAACAAATTTTAGCGAATTGGAAAAACGCCGAAGCTCAACGCAACGCAACTCGCAGTAATCTGGAATACACCGTCACGAACCAAAACGAACAAAACGAACTACAGCGCGATTTGCAATGGAAAATAGCAAACTTAACCAAAACTGCCAAACAAATGGGCGTCGCGGAAGATAAACTTGCGGCGGAAGTTGAAAGTTTGGTGAACATGGGCATTCCCCGTGAAAAAGCATTGGAACTTGTGGTTCGTCAAAAATACAATCACGCCTTCGCGGGTTTGAAAGACGACAACACAAAACTTTCAGACGGGGACAAGTTCGAGAATTTTGTCGGCGGGCAGTTCAAGACAATTGAGTATTACCTTGAAACGAAAGATTATAAGACAGCCAAAGAATTGATTGAGCAATTCAGAACGTCCATCCGAAATCCCGAAAACAAATACTCCGAGTTGGCAGGTGCAGACGCCACCGAAATTTTGCTTAAGCAACTTCAAATGTACGACGAAGTTGCCGCCGGTAAACGCACGCTTCAGCAGTTGAGAGAACTTCAACGAGACCAGTGGCGTCCCGGGGTCGCGGGCTTTAGACGAGGCGAAGACATGAACCAAGATGAAAACGAAAACGCGAAGAAAATAGGTGAAGAAGCGGCTATAAAAGAACGGCAACGTAAAGATATGTGGACTTTTTGGAATTATCCGTGGCCTCAGGTAACGGATTCAGGAGTTTTTGACCCACATTATGGATATGTGCCACACTTACGATAAATCTTGAACGGAGGTGAGAATTTTGCCAAACGAAAATATGGGCGACCGCTTAAGACAAAATGTTTTGCCAAAGTTGATGTCGCCCGAAAAAGCTTACAGACTTTCGCAAGACATTTCCGCACAACGAAAGCAAGACGAAGGTATCACCGGAAATCGCTGGATAGATAATCTCTTTGGCGGAATCGGTAGCAGATTTTTAGGCGGAATCGGAGACACGGCAACTTTCGTCGGCGCGAACAACGTCGGCGATTTTTTTCAGAGCGGCTCGGATTGGATTGAAGAACGCTTGAAACCCGCAATGCCCGCAGAATTTTCGTGGGACTACTTATCGTCACCCGAAGGTTTGTTTCGCGGTACAGGCAACACAATCGGCTCGATAGCGTCAATTCTTGCACCGACGGCACTTATCCCCGGCGGCGTTTACGGCACAATCGGACGTGGTTTGACTGCGATACCCAAAATCGGGAAATTGTTTTCGCCACAGACCGCAAGTATGACGGGACGTTGGTTCGCGTCAGGCATTCCCGAAGCGGCAATGGAAGGCGGCAACTGGTACCGCAACGCCGTCGCCAACGGCATGGATCCCGCCGAAGCTTGGGACAAACGCTGGGGAGTTTTCGGACGCAACGCCGCGTTCCTGCCAATATCTAACGCCGCTCAGTGGGGCATGTTCAACAAAGCTCTCAAAGGCAAAAACATTCTTGCGGGTCTTGGCGAACTCGGCTCGCAAACTGTTGAAGAAGGTATGCAAGAAGCTTTCACGCGTGAAGTTTCGGGCTTGCCCAACACGTGGAATCCAATTTCGATGATGACCGACCCGCGCTACGCCGAACAAGCTCAAGCCATGAAGGAAGGCTTTTTCGGTTTCTTGTTGCCGACTTTGGGCGGTGTTGGCACAGGTATAGCTCGCGACCATTTCACCAAAGCAGGACGCCAAAGACGAGACGCCGAACGCAACGGCGACAAACTCTATTCCGCCGCAGACGACACGTATTCGGGCGCACGCGAAAACACCGCTCCGCCGCCCGAAATCAGCGACATTCGCGGCATTGGAAGCGACGATTATTCCGCTACGGAAAATCCGAATCGCGACGCAAACGTCAACGCAAGCGAACCGTCGAACGACCTTTTGCGCAGTTGGGCGAACTCCAACGGAATCAACGATACGGTTTTCGACTTGATTGTTCGCACGGCAAAGAAACAAGGCATTCCTCCCGCCCGACTTTTGGCGACGGCAATGGCGGAGAGCAACGGCAATCAAGACGAAATTTCGCCCGTCGGAGCAATCGGCGTCATGCAACTCATGCCCGAAACCGCAGAAGCTTTGGGCGTCAATCCTTACGACTTGGTAGAAAATATCGAAGGCGGTGCCGCTTACCTCAAACAAATGTACGACCAAACGGGCGACTGGACTTTGGCGCACGCGGCTTACAATGCCGGTTTGGGACGCGTTCAACAATACGGCGGCGTCCCGCCTTATGCCGAAACCGAGGGCTACGTCGACAATATCAACTATTACCTCGGTAAGTTGGGCGACGGGTATGATTACGACTACGGCGGCAACATGCGCGGAAATGCAGACGACGACAAAACTCCGATTGACATTCAGGCGGGCTTGAACTCTGCACGCAAAGCACTTGACGGCAAGCAAATGGACAACGGAACCGTCGGTTGCGTCGAAGCCGTCACGAAGATTTTGGCGCACGTTCACCCCGAATTTCAAAAGATGGTCGACGACGGCGTTGTAAACACGGTCGAAGGCGAAAACAGCTTGCACAGCCGTCTTGAGAAAATGGGCGTTGAAATTATTCCGTTCGACGAAGCAAACGTTGCACCGGGCGACATAATTTTTTACGACGGCGCACAAACTTATCAACACGTGTTGGTTGCAGACCACAAAGACGCCGACGGAAATTGGCGCGTTTTCGGCAACAGCAGCAGTGCCAACAAAATCATGGAACAGCCGCTGTATCAAGGTCAAACACCGAAGTGGATTGCCAAAGTTTCCAACATCAAAGGCGTCAAAACGTCACGCACGGGCAACGTTGACGACGCGTCAACCGAAACCGAAACGACAAACGACTCGAATTCGATTTACCAACGGCTTATTTCGGACATTTTGAACGAGGACACCAAACCGATTTTCGACGCGACAGGCGACGACGAAACCACGCGCAGTATTTTGTCGGCATTCGCGGCGGACAAACGCGACGGTGCGGCGGGCAACGACTTCATCACGCTCAGCTCCATGTTCGGCGAAAAAGGCGAATTCATCAACAGCAAGTCCAATCGCAATAAGCTTGCCGAACTTTACGGCGACGAGCTTGCCGAATTCGGACAGACGGCTTTGGACGAGCGACTTGCCCAACTTGCCGACAAAAATTCGTCGGTGGAAAATCTGACC
>JAFVBP010000132.1 GCA_017479925.1 Selenomonadaceae bacterium
CACAACTTGCGAATTCGGTTGTCGAAATGTCGCGGTGAACATCAGTTGTTCCGTCACTTTTAAAGTGACCGGTTGTCGATTAAGTTGCGGTGCTGACTGTTTGGGTACTTGTCAAAAGTTGAGCGCGACGACACAAGTCGAGGAAAGCTTTTTCGGCGTCGGCGAATTTTGCCTTGACCAGAAACTTTCGCCCGACCAAAATCATTCCGAAATCGCGACGGAGAGAATTTTTGTTGAGCCGATAAACTTCGCGCATCAAACGTTTCACGCGGTTTCGCACGACGGCACAACCGAGTTTTTTGCCCGCCGCGAAGCCGACTTTGCCGTTGTATCGTTCGTCGTGAACGACAAGCAAAACCAGCGCATGATTGGCAAATGAGCGACCGTGATTGTGCACCGCGTTGAAATCTTTTTTGCCGCGAAAAATTTCGCTCTTGTTGAGTTCAAACAATCGAAAGCCTCCGTCCGTCGACAAAGCGAAAAAAAAGGCCACTTCGCCAGTGACCTGCCGCACGCTCAAGCTGTAAGAACTTTTCTGCCGCGTTGACGGCGTCTTTTGATGACGAGCCGTCCGCCTTTGGTCTTCATGCGTTCGCGAAAGCCGTGCGTTTTTTTACGCCAATGAGTGTTGGGTTGAAACGTTCTCTTCAAGGTTGGCCACCTCCTTACAAAAAAAATTCGGCGATAACCGCGTTAGATTATAGACGAGCGATTTTTTACTGTCAAGTGGCGACAATGTTACTTTCTTTCCGCGTGGAAAGACCCGCTTTAAAAGCGGGGGAACAATTGGTTAGCCGTATCGTCAATCGAAGCGAAAACGTCAAACAAATTGGATGCAACGTTCACGTTGCCCGACATCCCTGTCGGTCGGATTTTCGTTGGTGTCTGTAAAAAAATTTCGGCGGCGGCAGGAATTTTTTCTGCGACATTGAACAGAAAGCTTACATATTCGGCACGAACCGAAAACTTTTTGGTGTCCGTAAGTTTTCAGCTCAAAAGGAGGCTGTTGTTTTGGAAAAATCTACTATCATAGGCTTGATAGGCGGCTTCATTTCAATTTTCGTCGGCATGGTTATCAAAGGCGCGCCAATCAGTTCGTTGAACAACCCGGCGGCTTTTTTGATTATCGTCGGCGGCACGGTCGCTTGTCTGTTCAACGCCTTTACAATGGAGCAAATGACGAAGGTGCCGAAACTTTTCGGGCTGCTTATTCGCGGCGGCGACGAACAAGGCAAAAGCGAGATGGTCAAAACTTTTATCGAGTTGTCGCAGATTGCCCGTCGTGAAGGCATTCTTGCCCTTGAAAGCCGCGTCGACAGTATCGAAGATCCGTTCTTTCGCAACGGCTTGAGCATGGTTATCGACGGCATGGACCCCGAATTCGTCGGCGACGTTTTGGATGCTGAACTTGCCGCAATGGAAGCGCGTCATGCCGAAATGCGTTCGATTTTTTCGCAGGCGGGCACGTACGCACCGACATTGGGCGTTCTCGGCGCGGTCGTCGGTCTTATCGCGGCACTCGGTAACCTGAACGACATCGACAAGCTCGGTCACTCAATCGCGGCGGCCTTCGTCGCGACAATCCTGGGCATCTTCACCGGTTACGTTTTGTGGCTCCCGTTCGCAAACAAACTCAAAATCAAGTCCGAAAACGAAGTAAGCCACAAGCGCATGATTATGGAAGGCATTCTTTCGTTGCAGGCGGGCGACTCCCCGACGCAGATTGAAGCGAAATTGATGATTTACATTCCGCAGAGCGAACGCGAAGGCTTGAGCGACAAGGGAGGCGAATAATTTGGCGAAGAAAAAACGCGCGAAAAAACACGAAGAAGAAGCCAGCGAAGCTTGGTTGTTGCCGTATTCCGACTTGATGACGCTGTTGTTGGCACTGTTCATTTGCCTGTTCGCCATTTCGCAGACCGACCAAACGAAACTTCAGCAAATGGCTCAGGCGTTCACTGCGGCGTTCAACATGGGCGGTCCGTCGTTTTTCAACCAAGCGGGCCCCAACGCAAGTATGCAACGCGAAATTATGAGCACCGAAGACCAAGGCAACGCGGCTTACATCGAGGAAAATCGGACGCTCGAACAACTGCAACAGCAACTTGAAGATTACATCGAACAAAACAATTTGCAGGAAGAACTTTCCACGCAGCTTGCCGAAGAAGGCTTGATGATTCGCATCAAAGAACGTGCGTTGTTCCCGTCAGGCTCGGCGGATCTCGTTCCCGAATCGCAACGAATCGGTCCGATTGTCGCGGGACTTTTGGCGGCGGTGCCCGAACGCGTTTTGATTTCGGGTCACACGGACACCGACCCGATAAGCACGTCGCAATTCCCGTCGAACTGGGAATTGAGTTCCGTGCGCGCAATGACGTTCATGAAATATCTGCTGTCGATTAATCCCGACTTGAATCCTGCGCGATTTTCGGCTATCGGTTACGGCGAATATCGACCGATTGCGCCAAACGACACCGCCGAAAACAAGCAACAGAATCGCCGCGTCGAAATTTTGATTGCGCGAAGTTTGTCGTTCAACCCGAACGAAGGTTATCGCCCGGCGTCGGACACGGATTTGGTCACGAAATGATTTTGGGACTCGGCACGGACATCGTTGAAATTGCACGCGTCGAAAAGGCTTGCCGTCGAGAAAATTTCAAGGCTTTTGTATTCACCGAAATTGAACAAGCTTATTGCGAAAGTCGCGGAAAAAATTCCGCCGCCTCCTACGCCGCAAGATTTGCCGCCAAGGAGGCTTTTTTTAAGGCGTTGGGCACGGGTATTTTCACGCGACCTGCCGAAGTTGAAGTTGTCAACGGGGCGAGCGGACGTCCCGAAATTTTTTTGCACGGCAAAGCGAAATCGCTTGCTCTGGAGCACGGCGTCACGAAAATTTTCGTCAGCTTGAGCCATTCGCACGAATTCGCGACAGCGGTTTGTGTGTTGGAGTGAACGTTACTTTTCTTTGACAGCGCCAAAGAAAAGTAACCAAAAGAAAGGCGCTTCGACCCGGAATTTTCGCATCACGCGAAAAACTCCGGGCGGTCGCACGTCCTGTGCGACCGTGTGTTCGCTTCGATTTGCGTTTACGATACCGAACATTTTTCGGCGGCGTCGAATTTGTTTTTTACGGAGGATTTTATATGAAAGTTGCATTGGCTAAAGAGATGCACGAGATTGACTCAATGGCGATTGAAGATTACGGCTTGCCCGAATTGTCGCTCATGGAAAGCGCGGGTCACCGTGTCTTCGAGGCGGTTAAACAAGTTTTGAACGGCGTCGACAAAAAAAGTATCTGCATTTTGGCGGGCAGCGGCAACAACGGCGGCGACGCTTTGACTGCGGCACGGTACCTGTCGAACGCGGGTGCACGCGTCAAAATTTTTCTGATTGGCGATAGAGATCACCGCACGCCGTCTGCCAACGTGCAAATGCGAATTCTGCGCGCAATGAACGTCGAACTTCAGCAACTCGACTCCGACAGAGCTTGGGAACGCCTGCAGGTCACGTTGAGATTTTCGGACGCGGTCGTCGACGGAATTTTGGGCACGGGTTTCAGCGGTCAACTGCGTCCTGCGGCACTGCGGCTGATTCGTTTGGTCAACGCGGCGAACAAAATCACCGTTGCCATTGACGTGCCGTCGGGCGTCGATTCCGACACGGGCGCGGTCGGCGAAGCGGCAATGAACGCTCAAGTCACAGTCGCGCTCGGTCTGCCGAAAATCGCGCATTTTTTGTGCCCCGGTGCAGGTTACGCGGGAAAAATTCTCGTCGAGGACATCGGCTTACCCGCCAAACTTTTGACGGACGATCTGCATCAAACCTTGCTTGACGACGAACTTGCGCTGACGTTTCTGCCTGCTCGACCGAAAGATTCGCACAAAGGCACTTGCGGAAAAATTCTCCTCGTCGCGGGTTCACGCGGCATGACGGGCGCGGCGTCACTTGCGGCAATGAGCGCGTTGAAAGTCGGCGCGGGTCTCGTGACGTTGACGACGCCCGAAAGTCTCAATCCGATTTACGAAGTCAAACTTACCGAAGTCATGACGGCACCGCTCGACGAAGTCAAACCCGGCATTATCGGCGGCGAAAAGGCTTTGTCGAAGATTTTGGACTTGGCTGAAACCGTCGACGCGATACTTTTGGGCTGCGGACTCGGACGCGAACGCGAAACTTCCGAACTCGTCAGAAAAGTCGTCGCGACAGTCGACAAGCCGCTCGTTTTGGACGCGGACGCAATTTATCCCTTCAACGGACACGCCGACGAACTCAAAGCTTGCAAGCAAATTCCGATACTCACGCCGCATTTGGGCGAATTGTCCGCGCTACTCAACATACCCGTCGACAAACTTCGTCCCGCGCTTGTGCCTGAAGTTCGTCGCGCCGCTCAAGCTTACCGTGCGATAATCGTCGCCAAATGCGAAACGACAATCATCGGCTACCCGAACGGTGAAATTTTCATTTCGCCGCTCGGCAACAGCTCAATGGCAACTGCCGGTTGCGGTGACGTTTTGGCGGGCGCGATTGTCGGACTGATGAAACAAACGCCGTTTGCACCGCTTGCGGGAGTTTGGCTCCACGGCACGGCAGGAAATTTCGCCGAACGCGAACGCGCCGAAGGTTTGGTTGCCGCGGACGTGATGAATTGCCTGCCTTTTGCGATTAAGAAACTTCGTTCAATCGGCTACCAAAAGTCTTGACAGCCGCAAAAAATCAACGCGACGTTCACATTGGACGCCGCGTTTTTTCGTGAGCAAAAGAAATTTCCCGTCAAACCCGAACAAATTCCGTCTGAAACAATAATGAATGCCCGTTGCCACGGCGCGAATCCACTGCTACAATACGCACAGCAACAGGGAAGTTGCGGCAGATTCAACGGATAACATCACGGAGGTTCACTATCATGAAACTCGCATACAAGGCATCATCAAATAAGAATCGCAAGGTCGTCAACGTCGAACCGAAAGTTCAGACGCACGACGAAGTTTCCTTCATACTGGTTTCCAAAGGCATTATCGGTTTCCGAGAAAGCGCACACTTGATCAAAGTCGCTCAAGATACGAACTGCACGATGACAATCGCGTCGGGCAAAAAAATCGGCACGACGGACAGCATACTTTCGATGGTCAACTTGGGCATCTTGCCCGGCAAAAGCTTGGTGCTCAACATCAAAGGCGAACGCAACGAAGAGGCTTTCCGCGAAGCATCCAAAATCATCAGCGGCGAAACCGACTCGAACATCTGATAAACTCGAACGTTTGACCGACTCGACATCTGACGAAAACACCCACCCCACCCGCTCATAAAACCAAAAAATCCTCGACTTCACACGAAGCCGGGGATTTTTGATTACCGAAAGTTCGCTGATTTACTGCCAACTGCCCGTTGCACGGTTGAAAATGTATTGAAAGCCGTCCGCCGTGACGAATGTCGGACTGAAAACGTCGTTGCACGAAACGAAAAGCGCAGTGCCCGTGCTGAACAGCAAGCCAACCGTCGTGCCGTCGTAGCTCGTTTGAATAATGTCGAAAAGCGAAGTGTTGTACAGCCAAACCGTGTCGCCGAACGACGCGTTGAGGACGGCGTCATTGCCGTTGTACTTGCCGCAGTAGAAGGTATCGTAATTCCAGCCGCCGACAAGCACGTCGTCGGTGTAGCCGTCGCCGCCCCAAAGCGTTGAAGGTCCCATGCCCGCGATAATTATGTTGTCGGCTTCGTCGTCGCCGATCAGGTAATTCGCGCCCGAAGAATACGTCGCGTTGATGTTGACGGCGGGATAGTAATAGTTGCTTGACAGGTCGACGATATAGCTTTCCGTGCCGTAGACGTTGACGGTGACGCCGTCATTGTAAGGCGAACCGTAATAACCTTGATAATAGCCCGTGTCGACGGCGGTGTTGACGGTAGTGTCCGTGTAGACTGAACTGTCCGTGTTGTCCGCGCTTTCGACGAGCATGGTTTGAGCAACGTCCGTGCTTGAAACGAATTCCATGAGGTCACCAATCCTTTCCGCGTTGACTGAAACTTTTCGGCATTGTACCGAATTCGATTGTGCGTGTCAATTTGCCGCGTCGACGCTTGTCGGTCAATCGGTCGCGAAAAAAATCCCCGACTTCACACGGAGCCGAGGATTTTGAGTTGCCGAAAGTTCGTTGACTTATTGCCACGAATAAGTTGCGCGGTTGAAAGTATAATGTCCGCCGTCCGCCGTGACGAATACCGGGCTGAGATAATCGGTGCACGCGACAGCCAAAGTGTTGCCCGTGTTGAACAGCAACGCCAGATTCGTGCCGTCGTAAGCCGTTTGGACAATGTCGCTGACGTAAGCGTCGTGCAAGTTGATGATGTCTATTGCCGAGCCGTTGAGGATCGCGTCGCTGCCTTCAAACCTGCCGTAATAGAACGTGTCGTAGTTCCAGCCGCCGACAAGTATGTCGTTCGCGTAATCGGAACCGCCCCACAGATAAGACGCACCGGGTCCCGAAATGATGATGTTGTTCGCCCAGTTGCCGATAAGGTAGTTTGAGCCTGCGGAGTTTGACGCGTCGATATTAATCGCCGAGCCGTAGAGACCGCTTGACAAGTCGACGGTCGCGGGATCAGTGCCGAAAAGATAAACCGTCGTGCCGTCAGTCGTGTAAGTGCTGTCGTAGCTGACCGCCAAATCCGCGCTCTCGACGACTTGAGTGCTTGCAGCGAAACCTGTGTTTGAAATGTATCCCATGAGATCACCGGTCCTTTCCGCGTAACTGAAAAATTTTTGTCATTGTATCGAATTCGGTTGCGCATGTCAATTAGCCGCCGAAGATTGTCGGTCAATCGCCGAAAAAATCACCGCCAACGAATCGAGCTTTGACGCCGTCGATGATGTCAAATTTTCGTGTCAATTAGCGATTAAAGGTCGGTCGCTTTCGGAAATGTAAGCACGCGCCGCCGCCACGACTTGCGCTTGAAGTTCAAGGATATTCGCGTCTTTGACTTGAGCACCCGCAACGTTTTGGTGCCCGCCGCCGCCGAATTTTTCCATGATGACTTGCACGTTCAAATCGCCGACGGAACGCGCA
>JAFVBP010000133.1 GCA_017479925.1 Selenomonadaceae bacterium
CGAAAACCCCACGTCACGCCGACGGCAAGAAAATTCGCGTTTCGGGCGGTCTCCATGTCGACGGCAGTGTCGCCGAAATAAGCCACGTCTTCGGCTTTGACGCCGCAACTTTTCATCACGGCAAGCGGACGCGTCGGGTCGGGCTTTCGCGGTTGACCGGGTTCGTCGCCGCTGACTTGAGCGAATTTGACGGGCGCAAGAATTTTTTCGGCAATCTCAACCGCCGCGAAATGCTGTTTGTTCGTGCAAATGCCGAGCGGAATTTTTTTGTCGGTCAACGCCGCAAGCAAGTCCATGATACCCGCGTACGGCTTGACTTTGTCGGTGCAGTGGCGGGCGTAACAGTCATTGTAAACCGCCAAAGCCGCGTCAACTTCGGAAATTTTGTCGGCGGGCAAGGCGCGAATCATCAACTTGCGGGCACCGTTGCCGACAAATTGACGAACTTCGTCAAGCGTGCGCGTCGGGTAACCGAAATGTTCGAGCATTTCGTTAACGCTGACGTGCAAATCGTCGAGCGTGTCGGTCAACGTACCGTCCATGTCGAAAATCGCCGCACGATAAATTTTCATGTCAAAGCCTCCATTTCGTCGAGCCGCCGCAGGAAAGCTTTCAGCCGCGCAAGTTCGTTCGTGTCGGTCACGAGCCGTCCCGAATAGTAAGTGACAAGCGACACGGGACAAGGGACAAGTTTTGTGACCGGTTGCAAGCCCGTTCGCCTGATTAATTCGTTGACTGTGCCCGCGTTGCCGTCGAGAATTTTCACGTGCGGCGGCAAGATTTTTCGCAACGTGTCTTTGAAGTAGTTAAAATGCGTGCAACCGAGTACCAGCGACGAAAAGTTTGCGAAGTCAATGCCCGACAGCTCCGAGCGCAAGTAATTTTCGACGTTCGGCGAATTGAATTCCTGCCGCTCCGCGAATTCGACAAGCTCCGACAAAGCTTTAAGTTCGGTGAGTTCCCGCGCATGAAGCCGTTCGATAAGTCGACGGATTTTTTCGCCCGTGACGGTTATCGCCGTCGCCGCGACCAAAACTTTTCTGCCGGGGAACGTGTCCAACGCGACTTTCAACGCGGGTTCCATGCCGATTATCGGCAACGAATATTTTTTCCGCATGTCGCGCACGGCGACGGAAGTTGCGGTGTTGCACGCCACGACGATTGCCGCGACGTTCTGCGCCGTCAAAAATTTAAACGCGTCGTCGACGAAACGCAAGACTTCAGCGCGTGACTTCGTGCCGTAAGGTACATTGTCTTCGTCCGCGAAGAAAATAAATTCTTCATTCGGCAACAATTTCGCCGCGTGATGCAGGACGGACAGTCCGCCGATACCCGAATCAAAAAACGCCAATTTCAACGTCACGACCTCCAGTCACACGCTCAAGCCCGCGGCTTTAATCGCAACGAAAATCGCAAGTCCGACGACACTGCCGACAATCGAGCCGTTCAGCCGAATCCAAATGAAGTCCTGCTCCGCCTTGTCGTAGACGAGATTGTTGAGCTGCTCTTCGGTCAGGCGGTCGAGTGCACTTTTCGCGACGGTGCCGATCAGCGGTTGAGCGTGCAGGGCGGCGCGTGCGGTCAATTCGTCGACGAATTTTTCAACGGCGAATTTGGCGGCGGTGTCTTCGCGCAAGAGTTTCAAAAAGTTGTCGTATTCGTCATTGAAAATGTTGACGAGCAGGACGCCGAGACTTTTCGAGTTGAGCTTGAGATTTTTCGACGCCTGCGCCTTCGACAAAGTTTCGTCAAAGTCAACCGTCGCGATTTGGCTTTCCAGGTGAATCAGCGCAAGTTCGATTGCCTCTTCGAGCGGCATTGCATTTGCGGCGTCGATTTGAATTCGTTCAACCATGTCTTTGAATTCGGGCGTGTCGCTCAGTTCGGAAATTTTTTCGCGGCATTCGTTGAGCGTGCGACGGTGCAGTTGCGAATCTGCCGCCAATTCGTCAAGCAGTTTGAGCAGTTGAACTTGCATGATTCGTGCGGCTTCTTCAAAGTTGACGAGGTCGAGCATCTGCGCAAGTCCCGCCATCAACATCGAAAAGCCGCCCATGTCGCGGGTTTTTTGTTCGGCGTACTCTTCGAGAATCGCCTGCAACCTGTCGCAAGTTTCGGGCTTTGCCGCCGTGCGTCGCATTGCCTTGACGATTGAGATAAAAATTTCGCGGTCTTTGTCGCCCTTGCGGAACTTCGCGCCGAAATCGTCAATAAATCTTTCGGCGGGTATGTCGCGCAAAATTCGACGCAATTCGTTGGCGATTGACTTCGAGCGAGTTTCTTTGTTCTGCGCGGCGACGAATTTTTTCACGACGTTAAACAGTTCGCCGACGACAAGTTTTCGAGTTGTGTCGCGGGCAAGGAAGTCGATAATTTTCGGCAACAGTTTGAAGTCGCCGATTTTCTTGAAGATCGTCCGACGCGAAAAAAATTCTTGCTGAACCATCATGACCGAGGCTTTGACGAAATCTTGTCGACGGCGCGGCAAAATCGCTGTGTGGAACGGGAATCCGAGCGGTTTTTTGAACAGCGCGGTGACGGCGAACCAGTCAGCAATGCCGCCGACGAGTGCCGCCTCCGTCACGAACAAAAAACCTTCCGCCACGATGTTTTCGGGGAACACGATTTTGAAACCGACGGCCGCCAAAAAAAACAGCGCGGCACAAAGTAACGTCGTGTCCGCAGTGTTCCATCTGTTCAAAAGTTTTCACGACCTTTCAAGTGCAATGCGTAATGCGTAATGCGTAATGACAACGTTTTGGTGCGATATACACCGACCGCCGTGTTTTCGGCCGACATGGATGTCGGCCGCGCCCGACGTACGACGCGTGACGCGGAGTCCGTCGGGCTGTTTTCTTTTGGTTACATTTCTTTTTCGCCAAAAGAAAAGTAACATTCAACGCGGCTTTTTTCGTTGCGGCGAACGTGAAAAAATCTTCACTGCAGAATTGACACAAAAAAAAAACAATTATAATGACGACAAACAGTTCACTATTTTCAACGGTTGGGAGATGATTTTTATGTTCAAACGAATGATTGTCGCCGTGATAACTTTCGCGGCTCTGCTGTGTTGGCAAGCTCCGCCAAACGTCGAGGCAGCCAAGCCCGATATGTCACTTCAAGTTGCGATTGGATTTGACGAACTTGCTCGCAACACCGACAATCTCGGCAACGGCAACGGCAGACCCGAAAAACCCGACGTGCAAACGCTTAAGCCCGTTGAACCGCGTCCGCCCGTCACGGAGCAGAGCAAACCGCCGACGACTTCCGAAACCGTCAATCAACCGCAACCGATTAACACTTTCGCCGACACTTACAACCCGAATGACACTTGGCTGATTCAGTGGTACATTTGCGGCACGGATTTGGAAAGCAGATTCGGCTCGGCGACAACCGACATTCAAGAATTGCTCAAAGTGAAACTGCCCGCCAACGTCAATGTCTTGATTCAAACGGGCGGCTCCAAACAGTGGCAAAACGACGTTATCAACAGCGAAGAAATCGGACGTTACCTTTACAATTCCGAAGGACTTTATCGGCTTGAGATACTTTCCGACGCGGACATGGGCAACGTCAACACGCTTACGGATTTTGTTCGCTTCGGTCAACAATATGACGCCGACCACCGTGTCTTCGTATTTTGAGATCACGGCGGCGGTTCCGTCATTGGACTTTGTCGCGACGGGCGCACGGGCAATTCGCTCAGTTTGAACGACCTGACGCAGGCTTTCGGCTCGGTTTACGGTGCCGAATCAAACAATCCGCCCTTTGAAATGATCGGCTTCGACACTTGCTTGATGGCGACTTACGACACGATTAACGCACTTGACGGTTTTGCGCGCTACGTCGTCGCCTCCGAAGAGACCGAACCATTACTCGGTTGGAATTACGAAAGCTGGGTCGGCTCGTTGGCGAACAATCCCGCAATGAACGGCGCACGGCTCGGCAAAGAAATTTGCGATTCGTACATTTCAGCCTGCCTGAGTCAAAATCTCGGCAACAAAGTTACGATGTCCGTTGTCGACATGACGAAACTTCCGCAACTGCGCAGTGCTTACGAAAGTTTCGGCACGGAAGCTTTGGTCAAGTCTTACAAAAATCCGCAAGTCTTTTTCTCAAGTTTCGGGCGCGCTGCTTTGAAAGCCGAAAATTACGCCAACGACGGCGGAAACTATTCGCACATGATTGACATTGCGGACTTGGCGCGCAAAAATGAACAGCTTTTAAGCGTCACGTCGAACGCTTTGATTAATTCCGTCAACAGCGCGGTCATTTACAAAGTTCACGGCGTCTATCGCAATCAAGGCGGCGGCATTTCGAGTTTCTATCCGTACACTAACGACGAAAATTTTCTTAAAGGTTACATCAACTTGCAAAGCGCACCGATTCCGCAAAAATTTTTGTACTTCCATCGAATCTACGGTTACCTGCCCGACGAAATTAAGCCGACGCTTGAACAGTTGTCAAGTCAAGTGGGCGACGTCACGGATAATGAGCCTGTCGACGAAAAAACTGCGACGGACTCGGAAACTTTCGGACGGCAAGCACTCTTCGACAAAGCCTTTACGCTCGACACTCCGCCTGCACAACGACAAGACTTTTTCGACCTCAGTTCGCTCAAAAATTTACCCGTGCAAGTGGACGGCAACGGCGATGCTTTCGTCACGCTCACGCAGGAACAAATGAATTTGATTTCTTCCGTGCAATGCATACTCATTTACAAGGGCGAAAACAACCTTATTGTCCTCGGCAGCGACGCCGACATCAAGGCCGATTGGAAAACGGGCGTTTTCAAAGACAATTTCCGAAACGTTTGGCCGATGATTGACGGACATCCCGCTTACGTCGAAATTATGGAGTCAAACGACGGTTACAATCTTTATTCGATACCGATTAAACTCAACGGCGTCAGGTGCTTCCTGCAGGTTGCTTACATTTATGCCGACAAGAAATATCAAATTCTCGGCGCGACTCGCGGTCTCGACGAAAACGGCATGAGTTATCGCGATTTAATTCAGCTCAAAGCCGGCGACGAAATTACCACAATTCATTACATCGCGCCAATTTCCGGCGACGATAACAACTTCGACTTTGTTGAAATCGGCACGTTCACCGTCAGCGAAAATACGACCGTCAGCGACACAACGCTCGGCGACGGCGAATATTTTTATCTCTTTGAATTCGTTTCGCCCGACGGAGACAGCACCATGTCCAAAACCGTCATGTTCACGGTTCAAGACGGCAAAATCACCACAAGCGTCAACAACGGTCAATAAATCCCGTAACTTGCTTTTGCGACGAACAAAAATTTACGCGTCGGCTCAAATTCGAGTCGGCGTTTTTTGTTGCGGGCGAAAAAACTTTTCAAGTTGCGCGGGCGGATTGTCGGTTGTATAATTCGGCTAATTTATTTCTAACCTTTGGAGGCGATTTGATGCGGGAATTGCTCACCCGAATGCACGCGTGGATGGCGCATTACATGAAAAGTTTCTATTCCGACGACGAAGAAGTTCAGCGCGGAATTTTAATCAAGGAGACGCATACCGGTTACGTCACGGCGAATTGTGTCGAGTTGGCGAAGTGGCTTAAGCTGTCGACGCATGACACGGAGCTTGCCGAAATTATCGGGCTGTTTCACGACGTGGGACGCTTCCGCCAATACAGCATTTATAAAACGTTCAACGACGCCGATTCGGAAGATCACGCCGCGCTTGCGCTCAAAGTCATTGACGAGCTGGAATTTTTTACCGAACTCGACGCGACGGACTTGGAGCTTGTCAAATTCGCGATTCAAAATCACAACAAAAAAACCGTTGCGCCGACCGACGACGAACGAAAGTTGCTGTTCGCCAAAATCATCCGCGACGCCGACAAACTCGACATCTACCGCGTGCTTGAACCGTATCTTGCGCAGGAAAACGCCGACAAGTTGCCAAATTTCATCAAGTCGACGGGCAAAATCAGCGCGGACATCAGCCCCGATTTCGTCGACAATTTCGTCGCGGGCGTTCAAGCCGATTACCGAAAAATCCGCACCAACGGCGACCGCAAGATTGTTCGGCTCATGTGGCTTTACGACATAAATTTTCCGTGGACAATGCGCAAAGTCGTCGAACGCGGCTACATCGACAAATTTATCGCGCCGTTGCCGATTGACGAACGCGTTGCCGAAGGTATCCGCCGCTTGAAACGTCACGTCGAAAAAATCTGCGCGCTTGACGACATTTGAACGTTATGCAACTGCGGGTCACACCAACTGTTCTGCCGTTTGAAACAGCACGTCGGAGAAAAACTCGAACCGCAAGGAGGTTTTTACGATGACTGAACAGGAACAAATCAACCAACAACTTCAACGGCAAATCGACGAACACGATGCCAAATTCGATAAGGTTATGCTAAAAGTCGATATGGCACTTGAGGAACTTCTTCAGCAACGCGAGGATATGCGCCGTTTGTGGGACAGGCAAGATGAAGAACGACGCGAATTTCAAAAACGCCAAGACGCTTTGCAGGCCAAACACGATGCCGAAATGCACGAAATGAATCAGCGTTTTTACGACAAATTTGATGCAATGGACAACAAGATTGATGCAAACTTTAAAACGTTGTCAAATCAGATTCACAGCAATTTTGTTCAAACAATGGTCGGCTTCGGAGCGATAGCAGCAGTCGGCGGCATAATCGTTGCGGCATTCAAATAGTAAACAAACCAAAGGAGTTTTGACATGGTAAATTTCATTCAGCAGGAAATTGACAACGACTTGAAGGCGGGCAAGTACACCGACGGGATTCACACGCGCTTTCCGCCCGAACCGAACGGCTACCTGCACATCGGGCACGCCAAAAGCGTTTGCTTGAATTTCGGGCTTGCGCTCCACAACGGCGGCTTGTGCAACCTGCGCTTCGACGACACCAACCCGACCAAAGAGGACGTTGAGTTTGTCGACTCGATTCAGGAAGATATTCGCTGGCTCGGCTTCGATTGGGGTGACCGAAAATTTTTCGCCTCCGATTATTTCGGCAAGTTTTACGATTTCGCGGTTGAGTTGATCAAGCGCGGTTTGGCTTACGTCGACGATTTGACCGCCGAAGAAATTCGCGCTTATCGCGGCACGTTGACTGAACCGGGCAAGGAAAGTCCGTACCGCAACCGCTCCGTCGAAGAAAATCTCGACTTGTTCACGCGCATGAAGGCGGGCGAATTTCCCGACGGCTCGAAAGTTTTGCGTGCGAAAATCGACATGTCAAGCCCGAACATCAACATGCGCGACCCCGTCATCTACCGAATCACGCGGGCGACACATCATCACACGGGCGACGATTGGTTGATTTATCCAATGTACGATTTCGCGCACCCGCTCGAAGACGCCATCGAAAATATCACGCACTCGGTCTGCACGCTGGAGTTTGAAGATCATCGACCGTTTTACGATTGGCTGCTTGACGCGCTCGGCTTCGACCCGAACACGCGACCGCGGCAAATTGAATTCGCTCGGCTGGACTTGACCAACACGATTACAAGCAAGCGGAAACTTCGTCAACTCGTCGAAGAAAATCACGTGCGCGGCTGGGACGACCCGCGTATGCCGACTTTGTGCGGGCTTCGTCGACGCGGCTTCACACCTGCGGCAATTCGCGATTTTTGCGAACGAATCGGCGTCGCAAAGTCAAACAGCCTCGTCGATATTTCAATGCTTGAACATTGCGTCCGCGAAGATTTAAACGTCAACGCCGAACGCGTCATGGCGGTACTCGACCCGATTAAAGTCGTGCTTACCAACGTCGACGAAAACGCCGTTGAGTATTTGACTGCCGAAAATCACCCGACACGCGGCGGTTCCAGGTTTGTGCCTTTCACGCGGGAAATTTTCATCGAACGCGAAGATTTCATGGAGGACGCGCCCAAAAAATTCTTCCGCTTGAAGCCCGACGGCGAAGTTCGCCTCAAGCACGCCTACATCATCAAATGCAACGAAGTCATCAAAAATTCCGACGGCGAAGTCACGGAACTTCACTGCACGATTGACCCGACTTCCAAAAGCGGCGGCGCGACTGCCAATCGCAAAATCAAAGGCACGATTCATTGGGTGAGCGCGAAGTTCGCAATTCCCGCCGAAGTTCGCCTGTACGATTACTTGTTGACGACCGACGAAAACGGCAACTTGCCCGAAGATTTTATCGCCGCGTTGAATCCGAATTCGCTTATCGTCAAGCACGCGCTGATTGAGCCTTCCGTGCGTTGGACGGCGGCGGGCACGCATTACCAATTTTTGCGACTGGGATATTTCGTCGTCGACCCCGATACCACGGCGGACAAATTGGTCTTTAATCGCGTCGTCGACTTGAAGAGTTCTTTTAAAGTTACCGTCAAAGCTGACGTTGAAAGAGTTATTGTCAAATCGAGGTGATTTACTGTGCCGAAAATTCCACGCGGCTTGACTGACAAAGACATGATTCGCAATTACGTCGAGGAAGAGACGATCGAACAGCAACTTTTGACCGCCGCGAAAAAAGCCGAAAAAATGCGTCTTGCCGCCGAAGCCGACGCACCGCCCGCGCAGCTTGCGAAGGCAGGTTTCACGCCCGAATTGACCGACAAACTCGGTCGCGAATTGTTTGCGCTCAAAGTTGAGCTGTCGAATGCCGGCGTCAAGAGCTACAACTTCAAAATCAAACGCGACGGCGACAAAATTACGCTTACCGTCGTCGACAAGAAACTTTATTGACGGCGACAACAACCGTGACCGCTGAAACGTCACGTTGCTCGGACTTGTAACGAAAAATTTTTGACCGAAAATCTTTTTGCGAGGAGGTCTTTTAATGGAGACCATGACGATTGTGGCGATTGTGATTTTCATAACCGCCTACGCGCTGATAATCTCCGAAAAAGTTCACCGAACGGTTATCGGGCTTTTCGGCGCAATGCTGATGATTTTGCTTCACATCCTCGACCAGGAAACGGCAGTGCACCACATCGACTTCAACACGATCGGCTTGCTTATGGGCATGATGATTGTCGTCAACATCACCAGCGAAACGGGACTTTTCAACTACCTGGCGATTTGGGCGGCAAAAAAAGTCAAAGCCCAACCCGTCGCGCTTTTGGTTGCGTTGAGCACGTTGACCGCCGTTTGTTCCGCGCTGTTGGACAACGTCACGACGGTTTTGTTGACCGTGCCGATAACGTTCAACATCGCCGCACAGCTCAAAGTTGACGTGAAACCGTTTTTGATGGCGCAGATTATCAGCTCGAACATCGGCGGTACCGCAACGTTAATCGGTGACCCGCCGAACATCATGATTGGCTCGGCTGTCGGCTTGAGTTTCGGCGACTTCGTCTTGAACATGACGGGCGTGTCGATTGCCATTTTCGTGATAACCGTCGCGATACTCGTCATGATTTATCGCAACGACCTGCACACGAAGCCCGAACTTCAAGAAAAAGTCATGCGCCTGAACGAACACGAACAAATTACCGATGCAAGCTTGCTCAAACGTTGCCTGTTCGTCTTGGCGATAACGATTTCGCTGTTTGCCTTCCACGGCATGTTGGGACTTGAATCGGCGACGGCTGCCTTGACGGGCGCAAGTTTGTTGCTGTTGCTGTCGTTCCACAACAACGAAGAA
>JAFVBP010000134.1 GCA_017479925.1 Selenomonadaceae bacterium
GCCGTGACGTTCGCCAACAACCAGTTGCCGAGATAAGTTTTGTAACTGCTTGAAGTCGTCGCGCTGACGTGAAGCAAAATTTTCGCTCCGGCAGTGAAAGTTGCCGTACCCGTCACTTGCGTTGCCGTGTCGATTGTGACGGACGTGGCGTTGATGGCGGTAACTCGTGCGTAACTGTTGACGGTCGAGCTGATTTCCGTCACGTCGCCGAGCGCGCCGCTGCCGTAGTCCTTAACAACAAAAGCCATTTTGATACCTCCCAATTAAGCGGTGAGTGTAAAAAATCCGTCGACGGAAAACGTGCCGTCTTCGGTGACGGTGAAGTTCGCGGCGTTGGTTTGATTCGTGTGAAGTTCAAGCTGCGTTTCGACGTTTTCACCGACGCCCGAAAAAGTGTAATCGAAAGTCAACTGCTTGCCGCGAATGTCGCCCGCACCGGTCGCCTTGCCGTTGTTGATGAGCGCAGTTGTCCGCAAAAGTCGTGTTCGCGTCAAGTCGTAAGTCAAATTCAACGGCTGATTGAAAATCACGACGGTTTTATCGCCGTTGCGCGCCACCGATTTAACCTGAACGTATTCGGAATTTTCGCCGTCCGTAATCGTGTACCAGCTGCCGACAAAAACGTTTCTGTCGGTCTCAATTTCAACGTTGGCAACGCCCGCCACCGCAGTTTGAACTTTGCAAGAATACATGTCGCAACATTTTTTGTCGTCGAACGGCTCAATCATCATCAAGTTCGCGTCAAGACCGAGTTCGTCACGGGCGTTGAGTTGCGTGTACAGGTTTGTCAAATTAATTTCGGCTTGCGTCAAACGGGAATTCATTTTCGGGATATTCGACGCGTCGCCGCCCAAAATCTGACTGCCGAGGACGCTTGCTTTCATCGTGTGAAGTTTGTCGTCGCCGGGATTAACCCAAATGTAATTGGAAAAATCAACCTCGTCGGCTTTGGCGGGAATATTCGGGTGCGGATTTTCGCTGTTGACGTGATCCATGAATTCGGCTTGCGTCAAGTAAACGAGTCCGCCGTCGATAACCGCAGTGATGTTGGTCGCCTTGTCGATAACGGTTATGAGCGTCAAAACAATGTCCCACAGAACCGAACCGTCGCCGCTTGGCATCCAACTTGACGCAATGCCCGAATTGCGATAACAGTACATTAATTCTTCGCCCGTGTCGGGGTCAATCGCGAACAAACCGACCTCGGCAATTCGGAAACCTTCTTCGACGCGGGCATTTGTGACTTGACATTTGACCGCCATACAGCCGCCGCCCGTGTGCTGAACTTGCGTGATAGCCGCCTCGAAACGCGGATTAATCAAGTCGTTCATCTCGAATTGCTCATCATCATCGACGACAACGCCGTTCGCGTCGCCGAGTTTGACGCGTGTAAATTGAAGTTCCTTACCTGCGACAGCTTTGCCCAAAAGTTCAAAGCCGTTGCGAGTTAATTTGGTGCCTTCCTTGGCACGCGCAACGTCTTCGGCAAGTTTGTTCAATTCGGCGTCGCGCCAAGCCGAAGCGTTTGCGGCAAGTTGCGCAAGTTGGTCGTCGGTCAAGTTCAAACCCGCCGACAGAATTTCGGAAAGATCTGCCATAAAAATTACCTCCTACAAAATTGTTTCTTCGCGGCGACGAATCAGCATTGCCAAATCGATACCCGTCGTCGTCTGCCCGACGCGATTAATCAAAACCCCGCCGTTGCTTGCAATGTTGCCGACTTCGCGAATATCGGATTTTTCAACGTCGTCACGCGGGTCGCGCAGTGTGATAAATTTCTTGCTTAAATTTGGGAAACGGAACCTCAACCGAATCCAATCGCCCGTTAGGGGAAAATCCTCGTCGTCGGCATCTTCGCAACCGATTGTAATTTCGCCCGAAAAAGTTTGTATTGCACCGACACGCACGACCGATTTATATCCGCGCCGCTGAGCAGGTTTGTAATTAATGCGGATATCGCCGTGTCGAAGTTCGGCGTTGCCCGCGTAAGTTTGGCTCTGCCATTTATGAGAAAAATAATTGCCGTCTTCGTCGGGACGCGTTGAAGTTTCGACTTTGACGTTGCCCGCCTTAACAAAAACCGGTGCGGCGTGAAGATTTGCCTGTTGCGAAATTTTAAGTTTCGGTTCGGGCTTGATAAAAATTTCGCCGACAGATTTTTCAGCGATACCGATTGACAATTCGGCTTGCTGATTTTTGGGACGCGCCAAACTCCAAACTTTACGACCGACAAAACCGTCAGCCGTGCCCGCGAAAATTTTGCCCGTCCACGAATGCGCAATGTAATTGTCGGTGTCGTGCGGCTCCGTTGCCGTGCCGATTTTGATATTGCCGACGCGAGTGTCGACCGTGCCCGCAAAAATCGGGACGCCGAATTTCAATTTCGGACGTTGTAAACTTTCCGTCACGTCGCCGAAAATCAAATTCGAGTTGCCCGCGAAAATTTTTGTTTCCGAATCAAGTTTCGGTTTGGCGAGCGAAATTGCCTTGTCGCCCGTCTGAAGTTCGATTGCACCGGCGAACGCGTAACTTTTGCCGAAAATGTCTTCATCGAAAATCACTTCGTAATTGTCGCACCACGAGCGAACGTTTTTGGCAACGTCGACCATGCGCAAATAAGTCAACCAGCCGTCGGGAGTTTCTTTGTAACCTTTTGACTGAATTTTGAAGTGATAAGGTTCGCCGCCGTACTCGAACCACTCAAGAATTTTGGCGTCACGAAAAACGTCACGGGCAATTTTTTCGACTGCGGCAGGCGTGCCTTTGATTCGGTGCCACGCGATTGACTCACGAATCAAATTGCGCTTTTCGGTCTCCGTCAGATACAGTGGTTCAAAAAAATCTAAGTGAAATTGTTCAGCTAAATAATCTAAGATATTGCCCGAAAGTTCGTCCAGTCGCGGCAAATGCAACACTTCACGCGTTGCCGCCGTGACCGATTTAAGTTGTGCGTCGAGTGCCTCAGCGGAAGCCTTTAGTTTCGGATCAAGCAGAATTGATTCGGGCAACACGTCAAGCAAACTGATTGTCGAAAGTTTTTTCACGCCTCCGCCTCCTTTCGATTAAACGTAACCGCGAAGTTTTTCACGGACAATTTCAATACGTGTCGTGATTGCGAATCTGCCCGTCAAGTCGCCGTCAAAAAGAATTTTTTGTACTCGTGCCCGCGGTTCCTGTGAATTCACTGCCGACGTTATTTCTGCCGACGCCCGCGCCTGCGCAATGTTGACGGGCTCATCTAAAAATCTTGCGTCGATGCCGAAATTTCTATCAAGCGGCACTGTATATTTTGTGGTCGCGATTATCATCTGCACGTTCTGAACGATTTCGGCGATTTCGTCTTCGGGCATGATTTTTACGTCGCGCAAGTCAATTATTACGTCAACGGTCATTTTCGGGCACCTCCGCCGCGTAGCTCTCAAACGTCACGTCCATCTTGCCGACGAGAATATTTCCCGCGTTGTCCCACGCTTCAACTTTCGACGAAGTTTCGGTAATAACCCACAGCCGCCCGCCGACGACCGTGTTGCCGATAACCAGCCAGTCTGCTTCGCCGCTCAAGCACAGCTGACGAACTTTTTCCATTTCGACAGCGGGATTGACGCCCAAGGTTGCGGTCATTGTTATCGTCAACGTGATTTTTTGCGTGTCCATGCCGAGCCATTCAAGCACGGGCTCTGCGTTAATCAATTCGTGCCGAGCATAACGGCTTTTCACGTCGTATTTAAAATCGTCAAACGTGAAAACGCGGTCTGTGTTCACTTCAAAAACCACGTCAGCAAACGCGCCGATAGCCATAATTTAACCTCCGATAAAAACGTTCGGGCTTCCCGAAACGTGACTGCCGGGCATTCCGCACACAACGCAAGCCGTAGCGTCGCCGGTTCGAGTGGCGGGGCGTCCGTTAATAAAAACGGTCGAGCTGCCCGACGTTGATTGAAAAGTCCCGCCGTGAGGGCAATTACACGCACCAAAATCACCAACGCGGTGAGCGGGCAAACCATTAATGAAAACGTTTGACGAGCCCGTAGAATTTGTGCCTGCGCGTCCGTGCGGGCAACAGGGCAATCCGACATCACAAACTCCCGACGTGCCGTCGCCGATTCGTGTAGCTTGCATGTGTCAGCCCTCCATGTTGATAAGAACTTTTTCACCTTTGAGGATAACGTTTTCGGTCGCGGTGAGTGAATAGCTCTTCGCGCCTTTGAAAACAATTTCGCCGCCCGCGTCGAAAACAATATCGTCGCCCGACTTGAGCGTAATTTTGTCTTCAGCTTCAATGATAACTTTGCCCGCGCATTTGATTTTCAGTTCGTGACTTTTGCGGTTGTACTCGACGAACGTGTCATCGTTAAAATCCATGCGCATCACGTCCGCCGAATTCGCGTTAGGCTTTGACTTGTCATTGAATCGGCTGCCGATAATCCAACCGTTGCCCGTCATGTCGGAATTGCTTGCGAACAGGCAGACAACCATATCGCCGACGTCAGGCATTGCGTAAAATTTGTTGCCCGCCGCGCAGGGCGTCAAAATCGGCATTTCTGCGCTGGTCATGCCGTCCTTGTCTTCAAAAACGACGCGTACCATGTGCTTTTCGGCATTTATCGACGAAACTTTGCCTTCGCGAACAAGTTGCCGAGCGTCACCGGTCATGATCTCACCTCAAATAAATTTTGGTCGCGTTCGTTGATTGCACGTTCCAAACGCTGTCGGCTCACGTCATAGAATTTTTTATTGAGTTCAAAGCCGACGAAACGTCGACGCGATTTCATGCACGCCACGCCCGTCGAGCCACTCCCCATTGTGGAATCAAGCACAAGTTCACCTTCATTTGTGTAAGTCCTCACTAAAAATTCCATCAAGTCAACCGGCTTTTGCGTCGGATGGAAACGCGGCTCCATCTTGTTGTTCGTTGTCGGTTGCGAATATTCGAGTACGTCACGCGGATAATAATGGTTGCCGTCGTTGATTGTGATTGACGAACCGCGACCTTGGTAAACGCTTTCGCGAGTGCGGGGCTCTTCGTCCTGAATTCGGACATACGGCTTGCCCGTGCGGAATTGCGGATTGTACGTCGGGAGCTTGCGATAAAAAACCAGAATATTTTCGTGTGCGCGCATTGGCATTCGGTTTGCGTTCAAAAATCCGACAGCTTTTGACTTCGTCCAAATCCATTCGTACCTGAACATTTTGCGATTTGCGTTGATTAAGTCGACCGCGAACGGGAGCTGACTGAACAGCACGATCGCAGCGTTTTGTTTCGTCACGCGATTGAATTCAGCCCACATTTCCTCAATCGGCAGCCGAATATCCCACGACGCGTCGGTTGTTTGAAACGGCGGGTCGCAAATGATAGCGTCGACCGAGCCGTCATCAAGTTTTTTCATGCCCGAAATGCAGTCCTCGTTGAAAATCTGATAATCCATAAATCGCTTAGCCTCCAAACAAAAAAGCCGCTCCGATTGGAACGGCGATATTTTTTTTACTCCGAACGCTTATCGAGCGCGTCACTTAAAATTTTTTGTGCATCATTGATTGCCGCGAGTAATGTTGACGTGTCGGGCGGGCGCGGTGTGTCGCTGAGTCCCAACAAATAATCCGTTGAAACGTCAAATGCTTGCGCAATCCTTACAATAACTTTTGCGCTTGGTGTCGACGTGCCGTATTCGTAGGTTTGATAAGACTGGTACGGGACGCCGATTTTCTCCGACAGTTGCCGTTGACTCAGTTTGAGCGATTGCCGAAATCTTTTTAATGCGGTTGGAATTTCCATTCGGTTCACCCCCGCGCTAACTGTTTTAGTACGGTTTTTTGAACGGTTAATGTGCCCGCGTTCGCCCCCGAGCGATTGATTGTAGCCGTTGGGTGTCATGCAGTTAAGCGCACGAATCCAAAACTTTTCACGGGTGTCAAGTTGCTCTTGCGTGTCGCAACGTTCGATAACCTCAATCGTAAAATTTTCAAGTCCACATTGCCGCATCGCATTACCAAGCGGCGAATTCGCGTGCGCGTGCTGGTAAAATCGTTTTTCAATCGATTGTCGTGTTTGACCGACATACGGCTTGTTGTTGAGCAGATTGGTTATCTTGTACACAACCACGACGTTTCACCTCACCTTCAATCAATCGAAGCAAATCATTCGCGCTTGCCTCGATACGAGCGAAAATTTCTGCGTCATGCGCGTCGTTTGGTGCCAGTCTTGGAATATCGCTCAACCCCAGCAAATAATCCGTCGACACATCAAACGCTTTTGCGATTTTCAATATCGTTTTGACCGATGGCAACGTCCGCCCCGTTTCGTAAGGTTGATACACCTGCCGATTGACGCCCAAAGCTTGCGCAACGTTGTCTTGCTTCAAATCAAAAGTTCGGCGAAAACGTTTCAACGCCTCACTGACCTCCATAACAAAACCCCCTTAGTTTTTCGCACATTGTAGCACAAGGGGGATTTATTTTGCAAGGATATATTTTCAACGCACGCAAATTTTTTTTTGCAAAGCTATTGACATGCAAACTTTCATTTGCTATATTTAGCACAGTTAAGCAAGCAAACACATGCAACAATCAGTATAACGCCGAAATCACGGCAAGCGCGAGGAGAGGAACTAGCCGAGACCGCAGCCGCGATTTAAACCCAGAGTTAAACTTAGGAGGAAACCAAAATGACAACGGTAGGAACGAAAATCGAAAGAAAAATTGCGAGCAACGGAGTGGAAATGTTCTTCGCGATTGACAAGAACGGCAAAAAACACCGCATTACCAGAGAAGACGCAACAATCCCTTACGCGTATCAAGTTCGCGAACAATACGAAGCCGAACGCAAAGCCCGCCGCGAAGCCGCTATCGACGCGATTGAAGATTACGCGGTCAGCACCGAAGCCCAGGACGTCGCAGTTGACGCCGAAATCGAACAGGCAGCCGCCACTGTCGACGAGACTGAAGTCGACCCCGTCGAAACCGCAATCAGCAACATGCACGACGACGAACTCGAAACCGAAACCCGCGAAAGATTTGCCCCGTACAAAGCCGAATTCAACGCCGCCATCAAAGGAATTTACCTCGACGATTTGTCGGGCGGTTACGAAGAAAATCCCGCGATTATCCCCGCCATTGACCTGTTGCAATTCGTGATTCCGTTGGCACTCACCGACCACAGCGAGCACGCTTACCGCAAAAATCCCGACGGAACCTTCACCGAAGACAAAGCCGCGTTCAACCGCCTTGAGGAAGTCGAAGCCGAAATGTTCAACGCAAGCGGTCACAAAATCGGGATTGACAACCTCGATTACGAAGTCGACAAACTTACCGCCGAATTCGCCGAAGCCAAAGAAATTTCCCGCCAACGTTACGCTGAATTGTGCGCCGCGCAGGTTGCCGCCGACAAAGCCGCCGATATTACGCAGGAAAAATATTCTGCACTGTACAACCTGGGCTCAAGCCGCGCTGAAAAACTCCGCGAAAAATTCTTGCGCACGGGCAACGTTGCGAGTGACATGATGATTCAAAACCAGGACGGCTTCTCGACAATCCCGTACCTGTCCTCCACGTGGATTTCCTTCAACGTCACCGAAGCGGGCAACAGCATTTCAATCGCCTGCGACGAGAGCGAAGGCAGCCGCTTCATCCTCGCCCGTTACAAAACTTTCAAACAAGCCGAAAACGCGATTAACCTGTTCGCCGACGCAGTCAACCGCGGTGATAAGAAATTCACCTTCCCCGCCGACGAATTCAGCTTCAACGTTCAGCGTTTCGCGAAGCCCGACGACAAACTTATCGAACTTGCCAAATCGGTCGCCGAATCAATGAACGCGCAAGCCCCAACCGGCTGGGCGGTGCTCTACGATACCAAAGAAAACGAATACCAAATCATGACGCCCGAAACCGTCAATCACGTCGACACAATCACGGCGGGCGATTACCTGAACCCGAAAGAATTCTTCAAGCAGTTTGAGCCCGACGGTAAATCGCCCGAAGAAATTTTCCTGGACGACCGTTACCGCGAACTCGCCGAGCTTGAAGAAATGCGCGAAGAAATTGCCCGCGATTATCCCCACGAAGTTGAGCGCATTGAAACTCTCGACGAGATGATTGACGAAGCCAAACGTGAAATCGCCGAAGTCGAATTTGGCAAGCGTGACACCGTCGAAAATGCCTGCAAAGCCGGCGCGGTCGACGAAGACGGATACATTTACTTCTAAAAAAAAAATACGCCGAACGGTGCCGACGCAAAGAATATAAAAACGGAAATAAAAACATAACACGCGGCAACGTCAAGCGTCAATCCCCTGCGAACGAGCGGGGGATTTTTTTTTAATAGCCTTTGAGACATTTGCGCAACTCCAAATCGACCGTGTAGCCGTCGCCGACGCGGTGATGTGCTTTTTCGATAAGATAACGTCCCGAATAAAATCCGTGATTCACCAGTTCAATGACGTTGCCCGCTTGATACTCAAACTTGCCGAGTGTCGTCAATCGAATCTGGATTTCTTTTTTATTTTTGTCGCGCAGCTTCTTTTTGGCTAACTTTTCGGCTTCGGCTTGACTTTCAACTTTCTGGTTGATTTTTAAAACCTTGCCGTCGTCCTTCGAGCTGTCCTCAAACTTCGCGGAAATTTTTTCGTCTTTCTGACCGTGTTTGTAAACAACCTCGCACGATTTATAAATTTCCTGAAGTGTCGCCGTCGCACTGAACCGCTTGATTATCGACAAGTCATAATCGAGTTTTGAAATTGGTTCCTGCGCTTCCATTTTGGCTTCGTCGAAAATTATCAGTTTGCCGTCCGCAAATTTCAGCGCAAGTCCGTTGTCCGAACAAAGCTTTTCGAGGAACGCCAACGCGGATATTTCCGATTGTTCGGCGCGCTTTATCGTCGGATCTTCTGCCGTGTCGTAGAAAAGTTGCACGCCCGCTTTCGACGCCACGTCGTTGGCTATCTGCGAAAGTTTCACGTTTTCCCACGCTCGCGACTCGTCTTTTTGACGCAAGCCCGAATTCTGCGGGATTGAATTCAGTTTGATCCGCGCCGTGTTCGGAGGATAATTATTTTGAATTTCGTCGAGTTCAAAACTGCCCAAGTCCCAAGTTTCAATTTGCTCAGTGCCCGTCCAATTTTCGCGCCACAACATAATTGTGACCGTGATACCGCGTTTCGGCAACCAGTCACCGATAAACCGATGGGATTCGTCGCGCACTTCGATTTCGGCTGTATCGGCTTCGCCGCCCGCGTTGTCCGTGTACGTGATTGATTTCAAATACGGCGACAAGTCCGACGTAACGTCCGTGCCGTCAGCCGAAATATTAACTCCAACGTGACGCGTCAGCATTATGTTTCAGTCCTCCACGGTGGCATTTTAATTTGCCGTTCGTTTGAAATGTCGGGCAGTTCAAGTTCGACGCCCGCTTTAAAAATTACCGTGTCGACGAATTGTCGATTTTTATTGATTAGCTTTTCAGTCCAGCGGCACGAGCCCAAAGCCTTGAACGCCGCCGAATCAAAAGTATCGCCCGCAACCGTTGTGTACGTCATAAGAACGACCGCCTCGCTTCTTCGTGCCTGTGCGCGTCAAAATTTCGCGACCATTCGTCAAGTGACGGAATTGCCGCTTCGACGCCGCGTTGAATTGTATTTTCGTCCGCGTTGCCGTTGACCGTAACGTTGATTGTGAAATTGAAAGTCGACGGTTCCGAATTCGACGATTGAGCTTGCGGCAAAAGTTGTTCGGGACGTTCGATCGGAGCGACCGAATTTCCCTGCGTTAAATCTGTTAAAGCCCCGCCGACAATGTCGCCGAGCGCGGGCGGCAACACGGGCAACTGCCCCATGATTGCGCTTAAATCTGTCGGTTTTATCAGCCCGCCCGATTTTGATTGTTGCGGCGTGAAAGTCGGTGTGGTTATCGTTGGTGCGTTGCCGCGACTTTGTTGCAAACGTCGTGAGCTTGTCGCTGTCAGTGGGCGTCGACGCGGATAATTTCCGTTGGTTGCACGCGCAATTTCGGTTGCCCGTTGCTGAATTACCGGTTCGACTTTCGGCAAATTCGGCTGATTATTTTCGCGTTGTGCACGTTCGCGCTCATACTGCTCACGTTGCACGCGACGTTTATCGATTTTAACGTCTTCCGAATCCTCCGCCGTGATTCGGTTGTATTCGGGAATGTCAATGCCGCGAATATTGCCGAGTTCATCTTTTTCGATATTTGCTTCGGAAACTGCCGAGATAACTTTTTGCGCGGCTTCAACTTGTGCGGTCTGTGTTGCTTCCTGAATTTGTCGGCTTGCCGTTGAAAGAGCTTGTTGACGAATAATTTCTTGTCGGGCGCGTTCAGCCTCGTATTGTTCGCGTTGAACACGTCGCTTGTCGATTTTAACGTCCTCGGTATCGTTTTCGCCAATCCGATTGTATTCGGGAATATCCATGCCGACGACGTTGCCGAACGCGTCTTTTTCGGCTGAATCGTAGCCGCCGCCGCTGCCGGGCAACATGCCCAACATTTGACCGGTTTTCGTCCAAAGTTCGCGAGCACGATTGGAATTGTCAATCGGGATTGCCGCTTCGGGCGATTTTTCGGCGAACGTCGTAAGGAATTGTCCTTTCGGATAAATACCGCCCGCGTAGTTCGCTTTGACACCACCGCCCGCACTTGCCACAGCCGCCGCCGCACTCGCGCCCGCCTGCGCAAGTTGTGAGCAAGCCGCCTGAACTGCCGCGCCGAGCCCCGAAACTGAACCTGCCGCGCCGCTTGCCGCAGATCCGAGAGCCGAAACTCCGCCGGTTGCGCCCGACGCCGCAGAACTTAAAGCTTCGATACCGCCCGTCGCGTTTTGTGCCGAGTTGCCCAAAGCGTCCGCGCCCGTTGCCGCATTTTGCACCGACGTTGCCATTTGCTGGGCTGACGTACCGGCTTGCTGTGCGTTCGTCGCGAATTCTTGAACGCCCGTGCCTGCCGTTTGTGCTGAAGTCGATAATTGTTCGACGCCCGCACCCGCCGCCGCGAATTGTGCCGACATTTGGTCGACGCCCGCCGTTGCAGTTTCCATTGCCTGCATTTGGCTTGCCGCATTCGACGCCGACGAGCCTACTTGGTCGAGTGCCGCCTGTGTTGCCGACGTGTCAATCGGCGGAGCTTGCGGTTGCTGTGCTTGTGCTACAGCCAACAAGCCGGTTGCCATATTTGAACCTGTAGATTGACCTGCCGCCACGGTTGCCGTTGCATTGGAATTCAGCGCATCAATTACGGCAGAAACATTTTTCGCGCTTTGCTCCACATTGTTGACAACATTTGTGCCCAACTTTTCAAGGTCGGTCAACGCTTTTGAACCGGCGTTTAATAATGCATCAGCCGCGCCCGAAAAGTCACCGTCTGCAATTTTTGAAAACGCTTCGGAAAGCCCCGTGCCAACGTCCGCAATGACCGTTATCAAGTCGGCAAAAAGTTGAACTATTCCCGCGATAGCCGACGCCGCGCCCGTCAACACGACCGCGAACGCTTTAACCAACGTGCCGCCGATTACCGACGCCGCTTGACTTGCCGCCGAACTTAACGTTGCAAATCCGCCGCTTGAGGACAACGCGTTTAACGCAGTCTTGACTTGATTTAACGCAGGTGACAATGCGCCCGTGATTATTCCCGCGATTTTGCCGAACACCGCAGAAACCTTGTCCCAATTTTGATAGCAGTACAGCCCCGCGAGTGCCAACGCCATTAACGCGACACCAACGGGCGAAAATACGAATGCCATTGCCGCACGAGCCGCGCCTGCGATTGCCGTACCGATTGACGATAAAGTTGCCACGATACCGCTTGCCGCAGATCCCAAAGTTAAGCTTGCGAAAAACGTCCGAATTGCCGCTGCCGCCGCAGTTGCTTTTGCCGAAATGCCCGCGAACAAAGTTGCCCAACCGCCTGTTGTGGCAAGTCCGCCTGCCGCGAATGCTCCGACAAATGCCGTCCGAAGTGCCGCAAGTCGAGCGATTAAACCGCCGAACATTGCGCCATCTGCCAAAGTTGCAAGTGCCGCACGCACCAACGTGATTGAACTTGTGATAAACGTCCAGCCCGCGAACGCAAGTTTGACTGCCGCCGCGCCGACTACGACCGTTGCGAGTGCCGCCGCAATTCCTGCCGCCGCCTGAACTATGCCGGGATGAGCCGCGATAAATTGAGCCGCCGCCGTTGCCATTGGCGCGAACGCTTCAGCCGCCGATCGTACTGCGGGCAAAAGTGCCGTGCCAATCGAGTTGATAACCGCGTCAACTGCCGACTCCAAAGCTATCATTGCGCCGCGTGTGTCGTCGTTCATTGTGTGCGCAAATTGTTCCGAATAACCGTCGCAATTCTTTAACGCGTTCAGATATTCGTTGAAAACTTCGGGTCCCTGTTCGATTATGTTTACCCAGCCCGAAGCCGCGTTCGCGCCGAAAATCGCACCGATTGACGACAATTTTTCCTCACGACTTAAGCCCTGCATTTTCGTCGACAACTGCGTTATGATGTTGCCCATTTTTTCCATGGGCGGCGCGTTTTTGTCGTATTGAACGCCCAAACGTGCAAGTTCAGCTTCCGATTCGAGAGCCATTGCCGTCGCGTCCGAAACCGAAATGCCCAGCTCGTCCATTGCTTTTGACGCTTTTTTGGGCGGTCCCGAAAGTCTTAACAAGCCCATGCGCAGCGCGGTACCTGCCATTGAACCTTTGATACCGGCGTTGCCCATCATCATCGTCATTGCCGCAGTGTCTTCGAGTGACGCGCCAAATGCCGCCGCGACCGGAGCCGCATACTTCATTGTTTCGCCGAGACTTTCAAGATTGACGTTTGAATTCGTCAGCGCATAGGCGTAAACGTCCATGAAGTGCCCCGCTTTTTCAACGGGAACTTGCATTGCCGTCATATTGTCGGAAACAATGTCCGCCGTCCGCGCCAAATCTGTTCCCGCGCCCGCCGCAAGGTTGAGCATACCGGGCATTGTGCCGTAAATCTGTTCGGTTTTCCAGCCCGCCATGCCGAGATAACCCATTGCGTCAGCGGCTTGCGTCATTGTGAATTGTGTCGTCGCGCCGAGTTCGCGGGCTTGTCCTTCAAGCAACGCCATTTCGCGGTTGACGGTCTCCATGTCGCCCGCGCGGATATTTGAAGTTTGCGTGAGAGCTTTAACGCGGCTCATTGCGTGTTCAAACGTCATCGCGTTTTCAATCGCCGATTGGAACGGTTGAGCGATTGAACTTGCCGTCGACAACGCGCCCTGAAAGTTGTTGTACGCGTTGAACATGTTCTGCGACGCCTGATTACTCGCCGATTGTGCCGCAGTCAGCTGTTGTTGACGTTGCAAAGCCGCGTTGACACGGTCGATATCCGCCGCCAAACGTGATTCACTCGACGCGAAACTTGACGTTGAAAAGCCCGCCGCCGAAAGTTGTGCCTTGAGCTGTCCCAACGCCGCTTGCTGTGATTGAATGCTTTGATACAGCCGCTGATTGTTCGATTTCGCCGCCGAATATTCGCGTCCCGAAGTTTGAGCCGCAGTGTTCGCCGCCGCCAATTCGGTTTTGGCTTGCTTGACTTTGTCGGAAAGTTCTTTGTACGACTGCGCCATTTTGCGAACGGCGTCTTGCTGTGCGGTGACTGCGTTTTGTGTCGATTTTATTTGGGCACCGAGCGACGACATTTTGAGTTGGTCGCCCGCTTTTTTCGCGTCCTCGTAAGCCTGTTTGAGTTTCGACAGATCTTGACGCAGTTGCTTTAACGTCGCGTTGCCGCTTGACTTCGTCGTCCCGATTTTCGATTGTTCGGCTTTCAGTTCGGCAATTTTTTGTTTGAGTTTTTCGACCGCCGCAGTGTCCGCTTCGTATTTGGCTTTGGCGGATTGAAGATTTTGTGCCGACTTGGAAAAATCCGCGTTTGCCTGACGCAACGCGTCTTGAATTTGTTTGTAACGTTGCGCCGCCGCCTGAAGTTGATTCAAGCCCGCCGCCATACCCGCAAGCCCCGACTTCGACGCTTGAGCCGCATTGGACGCCGCACGTGCCGAGTTGCCGAGACCGCGCATAGCGTTTGCCGCCGCGTTCAGTGCCGCTTGTAACGAGCCGTCAAGCGAACCATTTATGTTAAACGATACCGAAAAAGATTTTCCCGCCACAAACGTCACCTCCTGCGATTGGCGTTTTTGATTTCGCGATTAATTTTCTTGACTTTTTGGTTGACCAAATTAACCCAACGGGGCAACGTCACGACCGGACGCGTCATCCAAAATTCAGCTGAACCAAAATTTGCATGAACTAATTCGAGCGTTAAGCTTCGGATTTCTCCGAGGGCGTCTCGTCGCCCGAAGAACCGTAGAAAAAATTAAATGTTCCCTGACAAACTTGTATGTACTGTTTCATCGGTAATTCTTTTATGTCGGCAACGGGGACATTCAACGCCAACGCCGCAAGTCGCGCTTGAAAACTTTTCGTAAACGTCAAGTCGGGGAAATTGTTGCCCGCAGCGCGTTCTTGTGCCTCCGCCGCTTCAAAATCAAGCCCGCGCAGGTTCGCAAGTTTTTCGTTAAGTGCTTTAATGTCCAACATGTTTCAGCCTCCGTTAAATGCCGAGAGCCGCACGAACGGGCGCAAGGTAATCCGTGCCGTTGACGCGGTTGATAAAGTTCATCTTGTCGTGCATGAAAAGTTCGATATTGTTGACTTTGACCGAAATAACGTCGCACTCGAAAGTAATTTCGGTGTCCGTCAATTCACTGGGCTCAAACTTACCCATTGCGCCGCCTTTGACGCGTCCGCGTGCGTCGATTCTGACAGGCAACGGTTTTAATGTGCCGGTCGCCGAGTCATATTTTTGGATTGCGCCGCGTGCCGACAACATAACTGCTTTTTGTTCAAGTAACGAAATCGGCGATTCAAACAAAGCGCGGAACGTCAATTTCATCTCAAGGCTTTGCAAATGTCCGAGTGTCGGGGCTTCATATTCGCCCGCAATGCCCGCACCTTTGATTGTCTGCGTCATGTATTGAAGTTCGGGCAATTCAACGCTTGCTGTGCCGAGACAACGCCCGCCGTCAATGAAAATCTCGTAATTTATTACTTGCTCAAGTGTTTCCTGAACGCTCATCTAAATCACCTCACGAAAATAACGCCGAAAAATATTCATGATTGAACTGCACGGTGAATTGAATTTTCTGCGCAGGCACCGCAAAGCCGACGTCCATACGGAAAACCATATTGCCGAGTGCAAGCTCGTTCGTCGGATTGTCTTCTTCCAAAAATGCAATGTCGCCGCCCAAAATTGCGCCCGATTTTGCCAAACCATTAAGCCACAAACGCACCGAATCCAACACGGCGTCGACCAAAACGCGATTCATCGGCGAATCAATTCTGCTGAAGAAATTCACCGTGAGCATGTTGCAAATCCAGTTCATCATACGGCGAACACTGATAAAATTAATCGGGTTGCTGTCGTCGGGGAATGCCGAAGTGTAGTTGCCCCAGCTTCTCCAGCCGCCGAAATTCAACGCAGTCACGACGCCCAAACCGTTAATGTAGTTCGCCGTCGACTTGCCGAGATAAACGGGCTTGCCGTCCGCCAAACACATTCCGTCAACTTGAAGGTATTCATTTGACGGGCTCTTGAACGGAATGTCGCCGCGAGCGGCGTCAACCGCACACATAAGCGCGGCAAGGTGTGTGCTCAAATGATATTGTTCGCCGCTGAGCGTGACTTTCGACCATGCAGAAACCAAAAAGCCATCAACAAAATTTTTGCCCGTCTTTACCAAGTTGACGTTGTTATATTTTGTCGCAGCGTCTGTCGGCAAGTCGGCAATCGCGATCGTTTTAAAGCAACCGTTAATGCTTTTCGCCTTCGCCGCGAGTGTCGCCGCAACAACCGAGTCCGTAGAAAATTTCGGGGCAATCAAAGTGCCGGGCACGACGCCGAGTTTCGGATAAATGTCCTCAACGCATTCAATACCAAGATTGTCGCCCGTCATTGTGTCAACCCCGCCGATAATCGTCGACGAAGTCACCGCCGTTGCGTCAATTTCGCGGAACGTCACTTTGATTTTGTCGTCGGTAACTTTCGCCGCGCCCGCAATCGTGAGCGTCAAAGTCGTCGCGGTGTCGCCACGTTCGATTGTGTAATCGTCATCTTCGACCAAAACGGTTTCGCCGCCGTCATGAGCCGTGAAAGTCAACGCGCCGTCAAATTTCAACTTGCCGTCATCGGTGAGCGAAATTTTTCCGTTGTTAATCGTGTAATCGGTTGTCAGATCAAGTTCATTGTCGCCCGCCGTCAACGTGAAGTCGCCCGTAATTTCGGCGGGAATATCAATTTCGGCGTCCTCGTCGATAATGCCGATTAAAGTTTTTGTCGTCGGTAATTTTTCCGTCGTAACTTTAATCGAACCCGCGACAATCGGTTGTGAAAGCGTCACCGGTGCGGAAGTGCCCGTGACTTCGACCGTCGTCGTCTTCGCATGTTTCAGCGGATTTAAAACGTTGATAAAAATTACGGGCGCAATGCCGTAAAGCGAAAAGTGAACCCGTGCCGCTTCGCAAAGAGTGTAACTTTCAAAATCGTCACTCCAGCCGAATTGTTCAACAAACTCCCTGAGCGTCGAACAAAGTACGGGTGTATTCGGTTCCGCCGCGTCCGTCGCCAAATGTACGGGCGCTGTGCCGATAGCCACGGTTGGCATTGTGATTTGCGCCAACGGCGTGATTGACGTTGATACTTCGGTTGTATAAATGCCGTGTTTAAAATTGATGTCTGCCGGCATAAAAATTCATCTCCTATTCATCTTCCAAACCTGCGAAAACCGCGTTCACGGAATTTGGAATTGATACTGTAAACCTGTCGGTTTTGGTGAATTGCGGCGAACGAACTTCGACACGTTTGACGCCCGCCGTTAAAAGCATGTGAACAAGCTTTGACGGATTTAAATCGCGTCCGAGTTTGGAACGTTGCCATTCGACATATTCTTCGACAGCTTTTTCTGCCGCCGCTTGAATTTCCGAAGCCGCCGTCACGTCCTCGCGACTTATCCAATAGCTGATGTCCAAATCGTATTCGTGAATTATCGGTACCCGAACAGACAACAAATCCGTCAGCGGGCGCACCGTTCGCTTATTCAAAAATTCTTCAATCGCGGATAAAATTTCTTCGCCGGGCAACTGTCCGTTTTTCAGCAACGGATAAATTTGCACAGTGCCGGGCGTTTCCGAATCAACCGCCACGTCCGAAATCAACGCGCTCACCGACTTTGTATGAAATGCGTATGCGCCTTCACTGCCCGCGCAGGAATAAGCTTCAGGAGCTTCGTGAATTCGTTCGCGGAAATTGTCGTCGGTCTCAACGTCCGAACCGCCGTCGCTTGTTGTCACGTTTGTTATTGACTGCAAAAACGCTTGCGGGTCGACAATCTGCGTGAGTTCGCCCGCCGCGTAATCGTTGCCGATTTCGCCCGTTGTCGTGCAAGTTGCCTTTGCGCGTTTGACAGTTTCGCCCGCCAAAAAAATTAACGGCTCGTCCAACGCAAAATACACGTTGTCGCCCGCCGTTACGCGTGTTCCTTGATTGATAACCGTGACGGCTTCGCGTGCCGTCGAAAGTGTGACTTCAAGCGTCGTCCATGCCGAAGTTGCCTGAAGTCGCTCGCAACCTACCAAATCGCCGAGCCTGTCAAGATATTCGCCCGTCGCAAACGCAAGCAAATTTTGTTTTGCGACTTGGTCGATAAGCAGCCTCTGTTGCATCAGCAAAAGTTCAATGCCCCGCAGGAAAATTCTTAACGGGTCGGCGCGTTCGAGTTTTCTGCCCAATAAATTTTCAACCGTCGAAACAACCTCAATGTCTATCGTTTCGGGGTCGGCGGTTGCGAAATTTATCGGCGAAATGTCTTTAATTTTCATACGGGCTAACACCTCTAAAGGGACGCGGGCGCAAAGTGTTTTGACGATACGCCGCCAAAGTCAACTTCGTAATGCCCAGCTGGTCTTCGCAACTTTCAACGTCGTAACGTTTTTCGTTCATCCAAATTTGTTCGCCGTGCACGGGCAAGCGTTGTTTCTTCCCGCAGTAATCGGCGGTTTTGAAATACAGCGTCAAAAAATCGCCGTGCAGAGCGTCAAAATTCAGTGACGCGTTGCCCGATTTTTGCGCGGTGGAGCTGTCAACCTGCGCCCGCAAATAAATCCCGTCAAGCGTCACAAATTGGGCAAATTCTTCCGACTCGACAAAAATATCCAAATCGGCTTGTAAATCGTCACGGAAACTCATTTCTTTTTGCCGCGAGGTTGTTCGTCGAGTGTCGGCAAACCCGCAGGCAAGTCCGGTGCCTTGTTATTTTTTTTCGGCATCACAACCCAGCCGCGGTTTGCGTAATCTTCCGCTTCGTTCTGCGGCATTTCAATCGACTCGCGTGCTTTGTAAAACGTCCCGTCGTAAATAAGATTGCGTCTTGCTTTGACCGTCATAATTATCACCTCAGTTTCTGCCTTTGAATTGTCCGTAAGCAACTTCGATTCGCTGTCCGTTCATGCACATGTACAAACTCCAGTACAAATCGTCCTCAATCGAAAACCACATTGCGCCTTCAACCGTTGAAGATTTTGTGCCGACGACAATCGTATTGTCCGCGAAATCTTCTTTCAGTCGATTGTGGAACATGCCCAAGCCTTTAAGTACGGCTTCCTTAGTAACCATTTTTTTACCTCCTAAGGGAGCCGCACCACGCAACGGGCGACTCCCCGTCACGTTATTTTTGCTTAGACACAGCGTCCGTGGAAATGCCGCGTGTTACGCCGTTTATATAAAGAAATTTTCTTCGTGCCATAGTTTAGACGTAGTAATCACTTTCAAGGTACGGCGGTGTGAAATCGGAAGTCCACAACGCAGTTTTGAAAATCCGGAAATGGTCAAACGAGCCTTGGAAGTGAGTACCGGTGTTGTTGAAAGTCGCGTCGCCTATGCGGAATCTGCGACCTAAAATTACGTTTTGCGTAAAGGAACCTATCAACACGCCGTCCAAGAAAAACCGAATGTCTGTACCGTCATAAGTCAACGCGTGGTGATGACGCGTTCCGACTGGCGTAGAAACGTTCGCAAACTCTGTGCCATTGTAAAACATGTCGAGCTCGTAAGACGGTCTCGCGCCGCAGCGGGATAACATAATGCAAAAATTCTTTTCGTTCGTCGTTGTACAATTTTCGTGAGTTGCATAAACGTTGTTGAACGTCCCGAAAAGCTTTGAATTTGTGTCGTCGCGTCCATTCAGCCAAAAATCAATCGTCCAAGGGCTCGCGCCAACAGAATCAGAAACTGTAGTGTTGTCCAGGTAGCTATCGCCATTGAGATAAAGCGATTTTCCGGAAGGAACATTAGCGTCATCAACAATCGTCGGCGTCCCGACTGCGGTCCACGTGTTCCCGCAAAAATCTATTGTCGGCGACGAACTGAAAGGCAGATAGGCGACAATGTCATCCGGCAGCCTCGGTGCCTTGTTAGCTCCGTCGAAAACGTAAGTTTCACCGCCGTAATAAAATTTCGGGACGGGGACGTCGCCGCTCACGTCAAGCCAAAATCCGCCATTAACTAAATTCTCGGTCGTCGGTAAAACAATATCGTTGCTCCAAGTGCCATTACCGCGCAAAGATTTATTCGCGTCGCCGGCTGCGGGAGCAGGGACAAGCCCGCTTAAGCCGCCCGCGATTGAAGTCGCGCCCGTGAAATCGTCGTAAGTTGCGCCGCTTAAAACACTTGCCCAAGTGCCATCACCACGAAGAAACTTTGATTCGTCGCCTGCCGAAGGCGCGGGGACAAGTCCACTTAAGCCGCCCGCGACTGAAGTTGCACCCGTGAAATCGTTGTAAGTTTTGCCGCCGCCGCCACCGAGCGAATCTTTAATCGCGTCATGATACATTGCGAGACCGTGTATCACTTCTGCTTTTGAAAGCATAAAATCACCTCAAATAGCAAAGGAGCCGACCAAAAGTCGACTCCCGATTAGTTTTGTCCGTTTAATCAAGGTTCATCGCCGCCCGTCGTGGCGTCACTGCCGCCGCCTGCAGTAAACAAGGCGTCAATGTCCGCTTGCAAAATTGTTTCGGCGACAAGGTCGTCAAGTTTAGTTTTGTAAGCGTCCGTAAAATCGTTCGTGCTCAAAGCTTTACCGTCAATTTTGGTAACGAAATTGCTTGTGTTGATGTTGACAGTTTTATTGGTGATTGCCAACGATACGCCGCCGAGCATGATTTTTTCGATCGCGTTGACTTGCGCACCTTCCTCAATGTCGCCGAGTTTTTCTTTGTCCGCGTCGGTGAAATCGTTTGTCGACAGAACTTTGTCGCCGTCTTTTTCGACGTAGCCGCTCAAGTCAACTTCACCACCGAGATTGTCCCAGCCCGTTCCGTTCCACGCAACATTGTCGCCCGCTTTGATCGGTGTGTTAAAAGCGTCTTTGCCGCCCGCCGTGCGAACGTTGTAAATGTCGCCGAGTTTTTGCGCGCTCGCGGGCAAATTCTCAAACGCCATAACGGAGCCTTTGTAAGTGACACCGCCGACAACGTCAGATTTTTTTGCGAAAACCGATTCGTTATAGATATCCTGTTTGGTTTTGAATTTGCCGAGACCGCTCAAGAATTCTTGTTTGTTGATAGACATAAAAATTCCCTCCAGTTTTAATTGAACGCCGCGTACAGCGTTTTATGCAATTTCAGTAATACTTTCGTCGAGCAATGTGTATTCACCGTCGCGTTCGTAGATTGCGAACTTAATCACGCGACGAATCAGCGGGTTCGTCATCAAGGTTTGCTCCGCGACGAAATAATAATTCGTGCCGTTGACCGGTTGCTCGCCGAGATAAACAAGCGGTTTGTAAGTTGCGCCGATTAAATCTTCGACCGCCGTCCATGCGCTTGCCGCTTTTTGCGGGAGTTTGCACGCGTCGAAATTCTCAAGTTTGATTTTGCCAAACATAATTTTTCACTCCTTAAGGATTGGGGAAAAGTCCGCCGATATCAGCGTCGGTGATAGTTTCGGAATCGTCGTCGCCCGTTGTCGGCGCGGGGTCGGTTGAACTGCTCACGCCTTTGGTGTTGATTGTCGCCCAATCGGCAAAAGTTTCGGGAACTAAAATCACACGGCTGAAAATCGACAACGAGCTTTGTTGCGCATCAGTGTTGTAGTTGTAAACGGGCATGTTGTTGGCGATAACGGTTTGCCAGCCGCCCGCTTTATCCATGAACGTGATAGCTCCGTAAATTTGACGCCCAACGCCTTGAACTCCGATAATCGCCGTGTCGGGGTCAATGTATGGCTTAGTTTTTCCGTCGGTATCCGTAAACGTCTCGGAGTAGGAAACAATTTCCAAATTCAACGCGCTGATATGTCCGATGAAACGGGCTTGCGGCGAAGTGTAATGCGGGCTGAAACTTGCCATTGACAGATTTTCACGGTTCGGGATTGAGAGCCATTTGAAAATCGCTTCGTTGTTCAAAAGTTTTTGCTCAACGTTTTTGCCGCAAACCATGAGCGTGGGGATAAAGCCCGAATCTTCCTGAATTCGTTCGGAAATCGCCTTAATGTCGCCATAAATGTCGGCATTCGGCAGCGACCAGTCGGTTGACGCGTTGACTTTGCCGTTCCAATCGAACTTGATAACGTCTTTTTCGACCGTGACGCCGTCATCCGCGTAGCCGTTAATCGTCAAAGTGCCCGTCTGAAGTAAATCTGCCGCCATTTTAGCTTTTGTGTTTTGAATCATGCGCAACAAGTCGGTCAAGTCTTCGGCTTGCATACGTGCCGCACGTTCGGCGACAGAAACATTCGAGAACGCCAGCGGCATTTCACCGAATTGACGCAACTCAATATCGCCAAGCCCGATTGTCCTGCGGGGCGCGATAAGCGGAGCACGATAAAAACGAATCTTACTTCCGCCACGGTTCACGTCGACGCCGTTGCGGACGCCTTTTGAAATAAACGGTGCCAAAAGTCGATTTTCTTTTCGATACTCGACAGCAACAAAGCCGTTTGTCATCGGTGACGTAATTGAATTAGGGAAGAACATATCCAAAAGATAACTCGACGGGGGCTTGATACGTTCCACGACACCTAATAAATCAAAGCTCTCGGTCAACAACCAAGGGTTCTGAGCCATAAAAATTCATCTCCAATCAAAAAAGCCCGCCGAAGCGAGCAGAAATATTTTGCAAAAAAAAATCGCCTGTGCTAAAATGTCTTTGTGATAAACCAATACGCGCAGGGCAAACTTTCATTCGCAGTTTCGATTTTACCAGCCTTGCGCAAAAAATGCAAGGAGGATTTTTCACATGAAAGACACAGTTCAAACCTTCGCCGATAAACGTTTCGGCAAAATCCGCGTCGCTACGATTGACCGCGTGCCATGGTTCGTCGGCAAAGACGTTGCGACCGTTCTCGGCTTTTCAAATCCCGAAAGAGCCGTTCGCAAGATTGTCGCCCCCGAATTCAAAGCGGTGACAGTTTTGGACACGTCCGGCGGCAAGCAGGAAGCCACTGTTATCAACGAAGCGGGCTTGCGCCAACTCGTTGCGAAAAGTCACTTTGAAGGTGCGGAAGCTTTCGCAAATTGGATTCTCGAAAATGTTTCTCCGTCAAGCCGCAACGCCAACATTCAAGTCTTCAGCAACGAAGAATTCGGCGACGTGCGCGTCCTCGGCGACTTCGACAATCCGCTGTTTTGCTTAGCGGACGTTTGCAGAGTTCTGGATTTGCCGCAAGTTGCAAAGGTCGTTCAGCGGTTGGATAAGGGGGTGCTTTCTACGCACCCCGTTGAAACAGCAGGCGGCGTTCAACAAATGTACTTCGTCAACGAAGACGGTTTGTACGACGTGATTCTCGACAGTCGCAAGCCCAACGCGAAAAAATTCCGCAAATGGCTGACCGGCGAAGTCGTTCCGTCAATCAGAAAAACGGGGCGTTATTCGGTTTTCGGCGAAGAAAATGAGCCCGAAGAAAACGATTCTGTCACCGCCTGTCACCCCCAAAAATTGTCGCCGCAAGAAAAGCTGAACGCGCTGTTTAAATGTGCCGAGCTTGCCGACAACCCGAAACTGCATGATTCGATTATCCGTCGCATTGTGCGGTTCGTTCTGCAGGAAATTTAATAATCCACGTGCCCGAACATGTCTTTTAGAGAACGCAAATGAATATTGGATTTTCTCAGTTGATCCTCGAACGGTTCAGTCGTCAAAGCCGACGTGCCGCCGAGGATTATTTTTTCGCGGTGAAATGTTCCCGAAGCGTAAGCCTGCGTAACCGTATGGTCGGCATCGGAAACAAAATTATCACGGGCAATGACGAGAACTTTTGACGCGTCCGAAACGTTTGACACGGGCGCGAAAACCGCAGTAGGTGTGTCAGCCGCAAGCAACATGCCGCGTTGAATCGCCGCGCTTGCTCCGACGTTGACATTCCAAATTGATTCGGGAATTACGCCGCCCGCCGCAAGTTCGTCGCGTTGAATCCCGTCGAAAGTGCCGAAATATTCCATGTCACTTACCTCCGTTTGCGAATTTGACAATCAAATCTTGCTGATTTTTGACGGGGTCGACAGTTTCTTGTCCGCCTTGAACGCCTTCCGCGCCGCTTTGCATTTGCTCACGGATAACCGCCACAATTTTTTCTGCCGCATTGTCAACCGGTGCAACTGCGGGAATTTTTTTCACCGCGTCAACGTAAGGTTGAATTTCGGCAACGGTTTTGCCGTCGATAAGTGCCGCGTCGACAATCGCGTTGACTGCCGCGTTTTCGCACTTCAAAGCCTGCAAATCACGAACTCGTGACAGTTCTTGTTGCCGAATTTGTGTTGCGTCGACTGCATTTGTCGGGTTTTCTGCAACTTCTTTCGTCGTGAGTGCGTCTTTGATGGATGCCGTCAATTTTTCAAAGAAAGACTGTTCGTTTTGAACTTCCATATTTTTTACCTCCATTGCTCGACGTAGTTTTTCTTCGTCGAATTTTTTTATGTCAACGTTGAGATTGTTGACGACCAATAACTTTTTGGCGTCGTCGATTTTCAAATCTACCTCGTCGGTGATTTCGTCAATAAAGCCGTAGGATTGCGCTTTTGACGCCGATAACCACGTTTCCGACTGAATCATCGTCCGCAGGTCGTCTCGTGCGTTTTTCGGCGCGTCAGCCCGTTTAAAACGGCTCTCGTAAGTTTCGATTATCGAATTTTCGACCGCCGACAAACTGTTTTGAATTTTTTCGAGCGACGGTGTGTCATAAAATCCGCACAACGCCACAGAAGGCAAATGTAACATAAATAATGAATTGCTTGCCGCACGAATTTTCCCGCCACTGCCGCAAGCGATAATCGTCGCCGCAGACGCACAAAGTCCGTCAATCGACACCGTGACGCCGCCCGAATAATTTTTAAGTACGTTAGCGATAGCCAGAGCCTGAAATACGTCGCCGCCTCCGCTGTTAATATGAATAGTGACGGGCTTGCCGTCAAATGAATTCAAATCATCAATAAAGCTTTTAGCCGTTGTGTCCGCGTCCGTCCACTTGTCCGCAACTATGTCGCCGTAAATAAAAATATCCGCCGAAGCGGATGACTTATTCCAAAATTTTTCCAAGGTTTTCACCTCCAATCAAAAAAGCCCTGCAACGGGCTGAAATGTCGAATATGTGAGCGTTGCATACGTGTAAAAAAACGGCGCGGGTCTGTTTGGTTCGATTGCCCAGTCCGCGTCGCCGATTAACCGAAATTTTTTCGCGATAAGTCGGTGCGTCAAAAGATGTTCCCGAACTGTTTCCGTTAAGTGGAACGGATCTTGCCAACTCCAACTTTCAGCCGCGAACGTGCCCATGCTCAAGCCGACGTGTGAAATCGACCGATAGTCTTTGCCGTCGAGTTCGTCTGTGGTGCCGAGCCACTCAACCAGCACGTAAGGAATAAACGCCGTGTCATTGCCTTCGACGATTGGCAGAAATTGTTCGTAGACGTTGACGGGCAACAACCTTGCGTCCCTTGAACTTTGGTGTTCGTCGGGCAGTTTGAGATTTTTGACGGCTTCGCGAACTTCAGCCGCAACCGCCTTGACTAAATCCCGTGCAATCATGTTTTCACCTCAGAAAAAGCCGAGTGCCGCCGCCGCATGTTCGATTTCAATTCCGATGCGTTGTTCCATTTTCCGAACGATAAACGGGGCAACGTGCGGATTTGAAAGCATGCCAGGTGCGGACGGTCCCTTTAAGTGACGAATCGGAAATCGACTTGCGCCCGTGCGTTCGTAGACGTTGCCCGACTTTTGCAGGAACGCATGTGTAATTTGCCCGCCTTGTCCGCGAACGTTCATTGCAAAAACGCCGCCCGCAGGCATGATTCGGGGACGCGACCGAGGACGCACGATAAATTTCGGCAACGGATTTTTGCCGCCGCTTGAAGTCATCGAGCCCGACAAGCCCGCCGCTTTAATTTGGATTGTGCGCGTCACCAAGCCCGCATTTGCCGTGTAACGTTGCTTTACACGCGTGCCGGCTTCTTTTTTTGCGCCGCGAAGTGTCCGCAGAACAGCTGACCGCAGAGCACGTTGCAACTTGCCCGCGTCGGCATTTTTCAGTTTTGAAATCGCGTCATCAAGTCCGCGTGTCGTTATCGTAAACATTTCACAGCCTCGCCAAAGAATCCGCAATCCGTTTCACGCGTCGTGCATTTTGAATTTCGTTGTCTTCGTCGTCGTCCGCGTCATCGGTTTCGTCGTCCGTTGATTCGTCGGGATTAACTTCGGGTGTTTGTGGCGGCAAAATTTTCGACAACATTTCGCGTTCCTGCGCCAACGTCGCAACAACTTCGTCGAAGTCTTGACCTTCGCTTTCGGCAATTTCGCGTGAGTACGTCGTTAAGCCCGCGTCAAGTCTCAAAATCATTGCCTGAGTTTCTTTGACGGGGTCTAAAATGCCGCTCCGTTCGTTGTACCACGCCGCCGAAGTCCACAGCGAACGCGTCAACGGGTCGTCGAAAAATCCGGGCGCGCTGATTCGTCCGAGTGCCACAGCTTCCGCAAGCCACTGTTCGTAAACCGGCTGACAAAAATCTTGCACGAACGCCGCCTTGCGTTGCCGAAATTCGTCCGCTGCCTGCAAAAGTGCCGCCCGACTTGCCGAATATGACGATTGGAATTTTTTGACGAGTAACTCGTAAGGGATATTCAGTGCCGCGCCGATTTGCGTTAAAAATGAATCCGTGAACGCCTCGAACGTCGATTGCGCGTTTGAACTGTCGACAGATTTCACGTCCACGCCGCGGGGAAGTGCCGCGATTGTCGACGAGCCCAATTTAAAATCGCTTGCGTCAATGCACGGTTCATTCGGATCGCTTTCGTTTTGCCCCGCAATTTGGTTTAAATCCCACTGGCTCGCCGACTGCGTGAAAAACAACGAGTAAAAACTTTTGATAATTGCGCTTGTCAATTCGGCGTCGGCATAACGCGACATTTGCTTAATCATCTCAACCACGGGCGCGAGATATGGAACGCCGCGAAATTGGTCGGGGCGCGTGTCTTTGCATATGTGCAGGACATTTCGACAGCCCGTAGCCTGTCCGAAAACTTTCACACGTTGCCATTTCAATTCGGGGACAAGCGATTTCGGTTCGTTCCAAATTTTATTGCAAACCCAAATTGCCTCAAGTCGCCCGTCGCGATTAACTTCAATACCGTTGACGATTCGATTTTGGGAATTTGTGGCTTGCATTTCGACTTCGGACACAGCCGCAAAGCCTTCGATTATCGGATTGGACACGCGCTGAGCGTCAATCAAATGCAACCGCAAACTGTACGGCGTTTCAAAACTTGCGGGACGACGTTTGAACAGACAAAAACCATCACCGTCAAACAATGAGCACGTGAACGCTATATTTTGCAGTTCGTAAAAATTATTTCGGCGAAGAAAATCACAATGCAAATCGTTCGCCCAAAGTTCAAATTCGCGTTTGGTGTGCCGTGCCCAAATTCGCGCATCGTCCGCAGTTATGCCGAGTTCGTCATAACGAATTCGCGGGAACAATTTTAAGCCCGCACCGATAACGTTCGTCGACTGCGTTTGAATTGCCGCGTGACCGATTGCCGAATTCATCACCAAATCAGCCGCACGGTTGCGCAACAAGTCTAAATTGGCGTCAATGTCTTCCTTCGCCGACCAGTGGCGCGGGTTCCAAGCCTTTAAAGTTTTCTTTATGCGGCTTGCGCCACCGTCAGAAAAGCCGCTCAAAATATTTCACCTCAATCAATAAAAACGACGCGTCGAATTCCTCTGCCGGGATTTTCAAGCATTGCGATTTCGTCTTCGAGTTCGGAAATTGCCGCACGCACAGCCGACAAATCGGGACGCCGCAAACGCCGCGAACCAATTTGATATTCCACGCCCGACAAAATTTTTCGCTCAGCTTCGCGGTAAAGCTCCAATCGTTCAGTTAAAATTTCAAGTTTCGTCATGTCTAACTCCAAATGTCCGTTTCAACGAAAGATTTTTTCGTCGAGACGGATTTTTTCTTGCGTTCGCGTTTCGGAACGGTTTCATTTTTCAGCAACGCCGCACGATTTTTCCAAAACGCTTGAGGATTGTTGCCGACACAACTTTTCAAACACGCCAAATTGTAGACCGCCAAATCTAACGGCTCATTGCGTTCGTGCTCCGAAACAGTTTGCCAAACTTCGTAAACAACGCCGTTGACGCGCCGCGAAACTTTTTGCTCCGAAATTAATCCCTTGAAATAAATTGCGTCGTAACCGCGCTGTAAAAAATTGTCGTCACGCGGGAAATGCATAAGTCCTTCGCCTTCAGTCATGCCGAGCCGCGACATAATTTCGTTTTTGCCGTCGTCGACACCGAGGAGCGTCAAAAGCACGCCTGAGTTTTTCGGATTGCTGTATTGGTAGAGCAGAGGAATTCCCATGCCCGCTTTACCTTTAATTGGGAACCTGCCTTTATTCATGCGCGACCGGCAATAATCGTAAACCGCCGCCGTTGCAAAACCCGAATCAACGAACGTGCGCGCAATTTTCATTGGGACGCCGTCGCTGCGAAGATAAATCCGATCAAGCACTTCATCAAGTGCCTGCCACGTCGCAAGTTGATTCGGTTCACCGCGAACAATGCCTTTTAAAATGCCGTAACGTTCTTCGCCCGCGCACCAGCCCGCGATTTCGTATTCAAGACGATTCGCCTGCACGTCGACCGACGCCGTCAGCAAAAGCACGGGCAACGGGATTTCGGCGTCATAATCTTCGCGACGTTCGAGGAAAACATTTTCGTCGTCGTAAAAGCCCGTCATTTTGTAGCTCAAACCGAACCGTGTATTGCAAACGACCGATTCACGTGACGCGTTGCCGCGAGCTTCAAGCCACTCACGCATTATGTCATTCCACGACAACCACGGCGACGAAAATCCGTTAAGCCAGAAACTTCGTATGCCATTTTTAATCGCGTCGGGATTTTGTGCCTCGTAATGTTGCGGGGCATTTTTCATTTCGGTTTCGGTGAATTCAAAACCGCAATCGGGACAACGCCACTTTACCGAACTAACGACGACCGATTTATTTCCCGCTTCGTCGCGAGTTTGTTTGAAGTCAACCTGCATTTGCCGATAATCGAGACTGTGAAATTCGCCACAGTTCGGGCACTGGTGCCGC